>CAZKZE010000013.1:0-44635 GCA_964557165.1 uncultured Woeseiaceae bacterium | reverse complement strand
TCGGTGACCACCAGGTGATAAAAAGGACGCTTTTTCGCGCCAGCGCGCGAAAGTCGAATACTAACCATTACATTTCCGTAGTAAATTCAAAGGAAGGCAGACATGCCTTGACTCGGGCTGGCCCGAGTAGACGGCGCATTGTACGGGTTTTGGGCCAAATGTGAAGCGTTTTGGCGGCCAAAATCCTCAAGAAATTCAGCGGCTTGGCGCACCGGCCATCAAAAGGGTCGCCAGGCACGCAGATTCCGGGCTGTTTTGGCCCCTAAATCACCCCTGAACAGGCAAATTCAGCGGAATCCGGGGGGCATGCCGCCCGGGGGCATGCCGCCGCCCGGCATCCCGCGCAGCATGTTTTTCATGCCGCCCCTGGACATCTTTTTCATCATTTTTTCCATCTGGACGTGCTGTTTCAGGAGTCGATTCACGTCCTGGATCTGCTGCCCGGCCCCTGCTGCGATGCGTTTCTTGCGGGAACCGTTGATCGTCTTGGGAAAACGCCGCTCGCCCGGTGTCATCGAGTTGATAATGGCAATCTGCCGTTTGATCTTCTGCTCGTTCCCCTGGTCCTGCAGTGCGGCCGGGTTGACGTTGCCCGGCAGAGGCAGCTTCTCGAGCATGGACGCAATTCCTCCCATGCTCATCATCTGCTCGAGCTGGTCCTTGAGATCCGACAAGTCGAAGCCCCGGCCCTTCTTGAGTTTCTTGGCGAGCTTCTCAGTCTTGTCCTTGCTGACTTTGTGCTCGATCTCCTCGACCAGCGAGAGAACGTCCCCCATACCGAGAATGCGTGACGCCATGCGGTCGGGATGAAACGCCTCAAGCGCGTCGGTCTTCTCACCGACGCCCATGAATCGAATGGGCTTACCTGTGACTTCCCTCACTGAAAGTGCGACACCGCCCTTGGCATCGCCGTCGGCCTTCGTCAGAACGACACCGGTCAGGGGAAGGCTCTGGTCGAAAGAGGTTGCGGCGTTCACGGCATCCTGACCGGCCATGCTATCGACCACGAAAAGGGTCTCGTGCGGCGCCGCTTTCGCATGTACCGCCTGCACTTCCTGCATCATGTCTGCGTCGATGTGGAGACGACCCGCCGTATCGACGATCAACACATCGGCGTGCGAGCGTTTTGCCTCATCAAGCGCTCGATCGACTATGCGAGTAGGTTTCTCGTCCGCGCTGCTCTCGCATTGCAGCGCCCCGACCTCACCTGCCAGCGTCTGCAACTGCAGGATGGCTGCCGGCCTGTGCACGTCGACACTGACCATCATGACTTTCTTCTTGTCACGTTCAATCAAGCGCCTGGCAAGCTTGGCCGCGGTTGTCGTCTTACCGGCGCCTTGCAGGCCGGCCAGCATGATCACAACAGGAGGCTGTGCGCGAAGGTCGAGCGGTATCGACTCACTGCCCAGGATCTGAACCAACTCCGCATGAATGATCTTCACCAGCGCCTGCCCCGGCGTCAGGCTCTTGCCTACCTCTTCACCGAGTGCGCGCTCCCGGATCCGGTCGACGAATGTCTTTACAACGGGCAGCGCGACGTCCGCTTCGAGCAGCGCCAACCGCACCTGCCGGAGCGTGTCCTTGATGTTGGATTCGGTCAGCCGGCCTTTGCCGGTGAGTTGTCGGGTGGCGTCAGAGAGGCGGCCGGTCAGATTGTCGAACATGCCGCGAATAATACGGTGCCAGTCACCTTATTTCGAGTCCAAACGTACCAGTCACCGTAAACCGGAAATTAGGTGACTGACACCCAATTAGATTTTGAGGATGGTTCCGCGCGACAGCATCTGGATGTTCTTGTCCGGTGCCGCCTGGAGGACCTGCTCCAGAATCCTGTCTTCCTCCCCGGGCTTCATGCCGGTGAGCCAGATTTCAGGATGATGGCGCAGCCGTTTGAGGTCGTCGGCAAGTGCCTTGGGCGTGTAATGGCCCGACTCGATAGCGAGGTCTGCCATTTCATCCGGGAAAGAAACTTCGATCACGAGGACCCTGAGTTCGTCACAGGCATTCAATACCGGCCATAAGGTCTCGTTGGTCTTGGTGTCACCGCTCACCGCGAACGCACCGCCGGAGTTCTGCACGGTGAAGCCCAGTGACGGGACGCTGTGCATGACGTCGACCGCGTAGAACTCCCGGTGGCCAATCTCGATCGTGTCGCCCGGGCTGCATACGTGGTAGCGCAACATGGGATTCTCAGCCGATGGCAACCGCGAAAAATCCGGCCAGATGACGTCGTTGAACAAGTGGTCCTGTATGGCCCGTAGCGTTTCTTCTCGCGCGTACACGGTCAGCGGAATATCGAAATTCTCATCAAAAACACGGTCAGCAAGCATCGGCAGTCCGGCAATGTGATCCAGGTGCGCGTGGGTCAGGAATACGTGTCGAATAGAGTCGAGGTCGGCCAGGTCGAGATCCCCAATACCGGTACCCGCATCGATCAACACATCGTTGTCGACAAGCATCGCAGAGGTGCGTGCTCCGGCGCCTATTCCGCCGCTACATCCAAGTACACGAATTCGCATGGAGAAGGGTTCTCTTGAAGTTGAGCTTATGGGATGATTGAAAGCTAGGTTATTGCCTGCCGGGTTTCTGTGTCTCAAATCACAATTCTTTTGCTCTACCTCTTGGCAGCCGGGGCTTTCACGGCCAGCCGCCTGCCACGGTTCAGCGCTTTGGCGCGACCTTTGTTGATCGTCGCCGTGATCCTGGATGCGCTCGGAATCGTCATCCACGGCAATGCTCTGTTTGGCCTGATTAACCTGGCGACGAGCATCGATCTGACTGTCGGCAATGCTATTTCGCTGATCGGTCTTGAACTGGCCGTAATCGGTCTTATCGCAGCCATTGAACCGACGCTGCGAGGCATCAGTGGCGGACTTATCTTTCTTGCGTCGCTCACCGTATTGCTAATGGGGCCGTCTGGCGACGCCGCTACGGGTGCCGCGCTGGCGTGGCAGGTTCGTGCGCACATCATGGTCGCCATCTTGTCTTATGGAATTTTGACGGTCGGGACAATTGTTGCCTTTTACGCCCTGGTGCAGGAACGCCGTTTGCAGGCCGCGAAACTCTCACCCGTCAACCAACTCTTCGCGCCGCTTGAGACAACCGAGAAGCTGCTGTTTGGCTTGGCTGCTGCGGGCTTCGTCGGCCTGACCCTGGCTATCGTGTCCGGGTCGTCATTTGTTAACGATCTTGTCGAGCAGCACCTCGCCCATAAGTTCGGCTTGTCGATACTTGCCTGGCTCGTGTTCGGCATTTTGCTGGTCGGCCGTCACTTCCGGGGCTGGCGAGGCACACGGGCAGTGCGACTCTACCTTGGCGGCTATGCACTGCTCTGCCTGGCCTATTTCGGCAGCCGCCTTATTCTCGAAGAAGTCTTCAACCGTAGCTGGAGCTGAGACGTATGTTCTTGACACCCTGCCGGGTGCCTGTTGAACTGGCTGCGATTTAGTTCTTTCGGAGGTGCCCTTCTTTGGGCGATGACGTTCCATTAGCGAGCCTTATCGGCTTGCTTGTTCCGCTTCTGCTGCTTTCCGCCTTCTTCTCTGGCTCGGAAACAGCCCTCATGAGCCTTAACCGCTACCAGCTGCGACACAAAGCGCGCGAAGGTCATCGTGGTGCACGCCTCGCAGAGAAGCTCCTGAAACGACCCGACCGCGTTATCGGCCTGATCCTGCTCGGCAACAACCTGGTCAATTTTCTCGCTGCCTCTATGGTCGGTGTAACCGCATACGAGATAGGGGGAGAACCGGCCGCCGCACTCGCCGCCGTGGTGCTGACGCTAATCGTGCTCGTGTTTGCCGAGACCGCACCGAAGACGCTCGCGGCGCTGCATCCTGAGCGCGTTGCGTTTCCGGCTGCGTTGATCTATTACCCGCTGCTAAAGATCACCTACCCCATCGTCTGGCTGACCAACGCGTGCGCTAACGGCGTCTTGTTCCTGTTCGGTGTGCGTTCCAGCGATACCGAGTTGCAGTCATTGACACGGGAAGAACTGCGCACGGTCGTGTTCGAGGCGGGCGCACGTATTTCTTCACGCTATCGCCAGATGCTGATCAGCATACTCGACCTTGAAAAAGTCACGGTTGACGACGTTATGGTGCCGCATAACGAAATCATCGGTATCGATCTCGACGACGAAGACTCTGATATCGAGAAGATCATTGCGGAAAGCGAGCACACGCGGCTGCCCGTCTACCGCGACAGCATTGACCAGGTCGTCGGGATCCTGCACCTGCGTCGCCTGGCAAACCTGGCCCAACGCGACCTCAACAAGACGAACCTGCAGCAACTCCTGACGGAGCCCTACTTCGTGCCAGAGGGCACGCCGCTCAGCATGCAACTCGTGCAGTTCCAGCGGCGCCGCGAAAGAATCGCACTCGTCGTGGACGAGTACGGCGACATCCAGGGAATTGTTACGCTCGAAGATATTCTCGAGGAAATCGTCGGGGAGTTCACAACCGACCCGGCCGATGAAGGTGATGACGTTGTCAGCGAAGGCGCTGACTCGTACATCGTTGACGCCACGGCGAATATTCGGGAACTCAATCGCTCGCAGAACTGGCAACTGCCCACTGAGGGTCCCAAGACGCTCAACGGCCTGATCGTAGAACTCCTCGAGACGATTCCCACGCCCGGCATCTGCCTCAAGATCAATGGCTACCCGATCGAGATCACAGAGGTCGACGACAATCGAGTACGCATGGTTCGAGTCGGACCGCGGGACGAAGTATTGCCGGCTACGGACTGAACTACCAGGCGGCATCAAGCGCGTCGGACAAATGCCGCACGCCAATCACCTCGAGCCCGGCAGGTGCCCGTTTCGGGACGTTGCCAACCGGCACGATAGCCTTGGTGAACCCCTGCTTCGCGGCAGCCGCAATTCGCTCAGTACCGAAACGCACGGGTCGAATCTCGCCGGCGAGGCCGATCTCGCCGAAGCAAACCAGCGCTTCCGGCGCCGCACGATCGCGAAAACTCGAGACAATGGCAAGCAAAGTCGGGAGATCCACAGCGGTTTCCGCGATACGCAGTCCGCCCACGACATTGACGAACACATCTTCGTCGCTGACGGCCAGGCTGCCATGTTTTTGCAGTACGGCCAGCAATAGCGCGAGGCGATTCTGATCGACGCCTTGTGCGAGCCGTTTCGGATAATTGCTGCTTCCATCGGCGACCAATGCCTGGATCTCCACCAGTAACGGCCTGCTACCTTCCCACGCAACCGATACGACACTGCCAGGCTCGTCGACCGATTCACGTGACAGGAATATCGCTGACGGGTTGCTCACCTCGCGAAATCCAGTCTCGGTCATGGCGAATACACCCATCTCACCACTCGCGCCAAAGCGGTTCTTGACCGACCGGATCATCGTGTAGCGACTCGAGGGATCACTCTCAAAATACAATACGGTGTCTACCATGTGCTCGACCACACGCGGACCGGCAATGGCGCCCTCTTTCGTGACGTGACCGATGACGAAGACCGACACTTCGTGCTTTTTCGCGAACTGGACGATCCGACCGACGCCCTCGCGCAATTGCGCGACCGAACCTGGAGCCGACGGCAGGTTTTCGCAGGTCATCGTCTGAATCGAATCGATGACAAGTACGCGCGCGTCGCATGCCTGCGTTTGCTCGACGACATTTTCAAGGGACGTATCGGCCAGCAGGTTCATATCCGATGCATCAAGACCAAGCCGCAGCGAGCGTTGGCCAATCTGGCGCAGGGACTCCTCACCGGTGGCATAACATATGGGCAGGTCCTGCATGAGATTGGCCGATACCTGCTGCAACAACGTCGACTTGCCGACCCCGGGATCGCCGCCAAGCAACACCACGGCACCTGGCAACAAGCCGCCACCAAGGACCCGGTCAAACTCGCCGAAACCGGTGCTATACCTGGACTCGATGTCGTCGGGAAGTTCGGCCAGCGTCGTTGCCGGTGTGCTCGGCCCGCTGGAGGTCCTCGGCGCGCTGATCGTCGTCGCCGTCAACGTGTTCCAGGAGGAGCAATCCGGGCACTGTCCCGCCCATTTGACGCTGTGCGCGCCACATTCTGTGCATACGTAGGCCGTTTTCGCCTTAGCCATAGGCTCTAGTTCTTTGTATTTAAAGGATTTTTGTTCGCCACGCTGAAATGGGCGCGACCGCGTCGCGGATTATTGTTAAATTCGCCCGATCCAGTTGAAGGCCAATGATAGCACCGCATTCAGGACCGGGTATTACATAAAAAGTGCCAACCCTATCTCATTACGTACAGACCACATTCCCTATAATTTTGCTCATAAAACAGGGACCTGACTCACTTTGCACAAAGCAGACAAACAAAAACGCAACAGATTCGTCGCACTGAGTTTCGTTAGCGTGCTTCTCTTGCTGATGTACGGACCACTCTCGCAGTGGTTCGTTGCTGCCGACCGCGTCCTCTATGACCAACTCGCGGGAGGCCGCCCTGCCGTGCCGCTTGCCAATGCCTACATTGTCAGCATCGATCCGCAACGTGCCAATGCGAGCGAAATAGTCGATCGCTACGGCGAGGTTCTGCAGAAGCTACAACAAAGCGGTGTCAGCCGAATCGTGCTGAGCAACCCGCCCGATATCCCGGCATCAGAAGAACTTCCCGCGTGGGCAGCAATGCTCGCGTCGGGGATACCTGTATTCGTGCCTGAGCGACATGCGCTTGCGCGTGTCTCGGGGCATAGTGGCTTTGTCCAGCTGGCTGTCGAAAATGACGGTGTTTTGCGTCACTCCAACCTTTGGCATCTCAATGGTGGTGTCATGTCGCCTTCTTTGCCGCTGGCCATCGCGTTCGCGGCTTCTGCTACAGCTACGGCACCACGTATGTCCGGCAGCGACGATGCCGTGTATCTGTCGAGCTATGCTGAAATACCGCGCATCGATGAAGACGACCTGATGAAAGCGGAAGCTCGGGAACTGCTGAGCGGCGCAACAGTCTTTGTCGACTCAGATCCCGCTATCGTTGGTGCTGCTGCTGTCATTCCGTCAGGCCAGTTTGTTACCCATTCGGAAATCACGGCCGCCCTTCTGGCTGATATCGAGAATAACCGCATGATCATCGCTCCCTCGTGGGTCAGGGCGATGGAGTTCCTGTTGCCCGCGTTGCTGGCCATCGTGGCAACGCTGTTTATGCCGGATCGCAACCGCAAGGAAATTGCGGTGCTGACCGCAACCGGCGTATTGAGCCTGCTGCTGTTCCAGACCCTGATGCTGATGGGACTGCACCTGCGCATCGATCTCGGGCGTCCAATTCTCATGTTCGTTGGTGTAGGAGCACTGAGCGCCTACCTGGTTGCCGATGTGAAGAAAGTATCCATCGATGCTTTCAAGAAAGGATCCGACTTCCTGGCTGCCGGGCGTCTCGAGCCGGCATTTGCCGAATTCCGCCGCTGCAACCCAACGGAGACTGTCGCCGCCGTCATGTACAAGCTCTCGCTGGCATTTGAGCAGCAAGCCAAACCGGAACGCGCTGAAGCCGTATTGGAGTGGATGAAACGGACGCACACCGGGACCGCGGCCAAGTCTGACGACACGCTCACTTCGAAGAAGCTAAGCGGTGCTCCTCAGCGCTTGGGTCGTTATGTGATCGAGAAACGTATTGGACGTGGTGCGATGGGCGCGGTCTACCTCGCGAAGGACCCACGCATCAATCGACCGGTTGCCCTCAAAGCGATACCGATCGAGAAGGAATTTGAGGACGAAGAGCTTAAGGAAGCCCGCCTGCGGTTTTATCGCGAAGCTGAATCGGCCGGTCGGCTGACCCATCCCAGTATTATCACCGTATTCGATGCCGGCGAAGAGAAGGGCCTTGCCTATATTGCGATGGAGTACGTTCCCGGCATTCCACTCAGGAGCTTCACGGATCCCAAAAAACTCCTGGCGCCCAAACGCGCGCTCGAACTGGCGGCCGCGACAGCCGAGGCCCTGGACTACGCACATAACCAGGGCGTAATTCACCGCGATATCAAGCCGGCGAACCTGCTCTACAATCCGAAAGAAGGGTCCCTCAAGATCAGCGATTTCGGTGTCGCTCGCATGACTGATAACAACAGCACAAAGACAGGTATCGTTCTCGGAACGCCTATGTACATGTCCCCGGAACAACTGAGCGCAGAAAATTTGACAGGGCTATCGGACTTGTTCTCGCTTGGTGTTACCCTATATGAGCTCTTGGTGGGAGAGGTACCGTTCAGAGCATCGAACATTGCAGTGCTAATGACAAAGATAACGACCGAAGACCCTGCCCCTGTCTCTTCACGCCGCGCGGGGATACCCCCCAGCGTAGACGCCGTACTGGCCAAAGCATTGGCTAAACGACCGAGCGATCGCTTTTCCTGTGGGGCCGAAATGGCCATCGCACTCCGGAATTGCGCGAGAGTCTCCTGAGCTAACAAGAGCGATATATCCCTGACCATGAGCCTTAGTGGAAAAATAGACTTTGCCGAACTGACCGATACGGGGCGGGTTCGGGACCATAATGAGGACGCTATCGGCACCAATGCCGATATCGGCCTGATGGTCCTTGCGGACGGCATGGGTGGCTATAACGCCGGCGAGGTTGCGAGCGGCATCGCCGTGCAAATTGTCACAGAGCTGGCTTCCGAGGGTGCGATTCGAGAGGAACTGAACGACATTGACCCACACAGCGGCCTGATGCGGCAGTCGATTATTCTGCGTGACGCCGTCTATCGTTCGAACAAGATTATTTTCCAGACCGCGCAAAGCCAGACACACTGCGAAGGCATGGGAACCACGATCGTTGCCTGTATGTTCTATGATGACAAGGTCTCGATTGCTCACGTCGGCGATTCACGAGCCTACCGTCTTCGCGGTGGTCAACTGGACCAGATGACCCTGGACCATTCCCTGTTACAGGAACTTGTCGATCGCGGCTTCTACTCAGAAGAGGAAGCGCAGCGTTCAACGAACCGCAACTACGTCACCCGTGCACTTGGTGTCGAACCGACCGTTGAAGTCGAGGTTCACGAGTACGACGTGGTGCCCGACGACGTCTATCTGCTGTGCTCTGACGGTCTGCCCGACATGGTCGAAGATGACGATATTCACTTAACTATCAGTACTTTTAATGCTAGTCTTGACGTGGTTGGTCAACAACTCATTGACTTGGCCAACGACCACGGCGGACGCGATAACGTGTCAGTAATGCTTGCCCAGGTTAAGGAAGCCTTCCCGGCAAAAAGAGGCCTGCTTGCAAAAATTACTGGCTTGTTCCGTTCGTAAAGCGATGCACCGGTCTAAGAGCGAGAAAACATGGCACGTCTAATTTTGAGTCTGGACAACCAGGTCCTGGCCGAATACAACATGACCAAAGAGCGGTATACGATCGGTCGTCTGCCGGATAACGATGTACGCATCGATAACCCGGCGGTGAGTGGGCACCACTCACTCATCATCAATATTCTCAATGATTCCTTTCTCGAGGACTTGAACAGCACCAATGGCACCTACGTCAATGGCAAGCTGATCAAGAAACATGCTCTGCAGCACGGTGACGTCATAACGATCGGTCACCACCAGCTGCGGTTTTCGGACCAGCAGGCACCTGAGACCGAGCAGGACGAATTCGAGAAGACCATGGTCATCCCGACCGGGCAACAGAACGCTGAGCAATTGGCGAAAGCCGAGGAAGCGGCTGACAAGGCCGTTGCCAGTGTAGTTTCCGAAGATCGGAACGATGTCGCGGCCTCAGTGAAGCTGGACCCTGAGGACGCCGCAGCGCTTGAAGACGAAGCTCCCCCGCCGCCGCCACGAGAAGAAAGCGTCGAGCCCAGACACTCCTCGACAATGACAGGGATCGACCCGGCGAATGCACCGAACGCATTGCCATTGGCCAAACTGCAGGTTCTGAGTGGCGCGTTCGCAGGACGTGAGCTGGAATTGACCAAGGCACTAACGACGCTCGGCCGCCCGGGAGTACAGGTCGCAGCGATTACGCGCCGTGCCGAGGGCTACTACATCGTGCATGTCGAATCGGGCAAGGAAGGAGACTTCCCGCTCGTCAACGGCCAGCCGATCGGCGCCCAGGCGCGCAGACTCGCGGATAATGATGTCGTCCAGCTTGCGGGCGTGAAGATGGGATTCTTCGCAGCGTAGGGAATCGCGGCGAGTCGCCGCTCCTACTGGATCGCCTTACTGGTAGCTGTCGTCCGGATAGTCGTTGTAGCTGTCCGGGACCCAGTTCTCGAACTTCGTGTACCGACCCACGAACGTCAGCGGAAAATCGCCGATTGGTCCATTACGCTGCTTGGCAATCGTGATATCCGCAATTCCCTTGCGTGGCGTGTCCTGGTTGTAGACCTCTTCCCGATAAATAAACACGATCAAATCGGCATCCTGCTCGATAGCACCCGATTCCCGCAGATCTGACATCACGGGCCGCTTGTCGGTGCGTTGCTCAACACTTCGATTGAGCTGCGACAAGGCCATGACCGGCACATTCAGTTCCTTGGCAAGCGCCTTCAGGCCACGCGAGATCTCTGAAATCTCCGTTGCGCGGTTTTCCTTCGTGCCTTCAATTGCCATCAGCTGCAGGTAGTCGACAACGATCAGGTCCAGGCCATGCTCTCGCTGCAGGCGACGCGACCGGGCCCGAATCTCCGTTGGCGACAAGCCCGGTGTATCGTCGATATAGATCGGCGCTTCGGACATGAGCTGCACAGCAGTATTGATTCGCGACCAGTCCTCGTCGGGGAAGTTACCGGTCCGCAAGTGCGTCTGATCGACTCGCCCGAGCGACGAGATCATCCGAAACGCGAGCTGCTGGGATGGCATTTCCATTGAGAAGATAGCGGTCCCTTTCCGGGAGCCGATTGCCGCATTCTCTGCAATATTGATGGCCAGGGTCGTCTTACCCATCGATGGGCGGCCGGCGACAATCACGAGATCGCCCCCTTGCAGACCCGCTGTCAACTTGTCGAATTCGTTATAGCCCGTCGAAATTCCAGTGATACTTCCATCGGACTGATGCAATTCATCGATTCGATCAACGGCCTCGGGCAGGATGTCCTTAAGCGCTTTGAAACCCTTGCTGCCCCGACTACCCTTCTCTGCGATCTCGAACACCATGCGCTCGGCATTGTCCAGAACTTCGGCGGCAGAACGACCGTCGGTCGCGAATGCGCTACCACTGATTTCATTTCCGGCGTTGATGAGCGCCCGCAGCATGGAACGCTCTCTGAGAATCTTGGCGTAGGCACGGGCATTGGCGGCACCAGCTGTTTCGTTGGCCAGCATGGCAAGATACTCGAGACCGCCTGCTTGCTCGAGCTCACCGCGATTATCGAGAAATTCGGAGACCGTAACGACGTCGCAAGGACTGCCGTCTTCGATAAGACTGCCGATAGACTCGAAAATGAGGCGGTGGTCTTTGCGATAGAAGTCGCCGGCCGAGACGACATCAGCGACCTTGTCCCATGCCTGGGCGTTCAGCATCAGGCCGCCGATCAGGGCCTGCTCTGCTTCTATGGAGTTAGGCGGGATCTTGAGGCGCTGTTCAGCACCTTCGTCTGGATAGCCATCGTCCAACGCTCGGACCATTGATTGGATTCCCCTGCCAGTGTTATTCCTGACTCAAAGGTAACACAGCCGACAGAAACACGCCGGCTGCATTCATTTACTCTTCACCGACGACATGCACGAGCACATCCACGTTCACTTCAGAGTGAAGGTGAATGCCAATCGTGAAGTCTCCGAGCTCCTGGATGGGGCCTTCAGGCATGCGGATTTCCGACCGCTCGACCTCAACCTGCACGGCACCAAGTGCCTCAACGATATCGACCGGACCGACGGATCCGAACAATTTGCCTTCCGCGCCGGCGTTCGCATGGATAACCAACTCGAGGCCATCGAATGCCTTCGTCCGAGCCTGCGCCTTGGCCAGCTCTTCAGCAGCGGCTTTCTCGAGTTCGGCACGGCGCGCCTCGATGGCTTTCATGTTTTCCTCGGTTGCCAGAGCGGCCTTGCCCTGCGGCAGGAGGTAGTTACGACCATAACCGGGCTTGACCTTGACAAGATCGCCAATGCCGCCGAGATTTTCTACGTTTTCCAACAATATAACGTTCATGTTCTAGAACCTTTTACGCTTTTTTCATACGTCGCCGGAATCCGAACCAGGCGTCCATATATCCAATTATCGCGAGTGCAGTAAAAATCAGCACCTGCAAGAGCGGCAACAACACGTACACCGCAACCACGGCTCCAAGCGGCAGCTTCTCCTCCGCATGCAACCAATGAACGATTGCCAGTCCCTGTATCCAGAACATTGCGAAAACAACGAACGCAACGTTCTGCAGCCAGGTCCCGTTAACTATGAGCGCGAGCAGCGAAGCCAGCGCCATAGTGAACGCAATGACACGTCCAAAGTTCAAATCCCGAAACCGGCCAAATTCGCTGGTTTCAATCGGCAGCTTTCTGTACAGCCCGTACCCCAACAACAATCCGGCCACATACAGCATCCAGAAAGCCAACGTGGCGGATACTGTCATCACCTCCGCATTGAGCAGCTCCTGGTTCAGTTCCAGGCCGCTTTGCCGGGCGATCTCAGCCATCGTTATCAGATACGGTTCCCAAAATGCGGCCGGATCTGTAACTACTACATAAAACCCCGTCAACGCTATGACTGCCACTATGACGGTCACCTGCATTGTCAGCGTCAGCGACCGAGAGTTGATCAGCACGACCGCAAGCAACATCACGGGCAACCAGGTCCCTGCCATCAGCGTCAACAACGAAGCCATGGAAACGCCGAAAATCAGCGACGCGGTCAGCAGCGCAGCTGCAGCGACCAGGGCTTCGACAACCGCCTGCCGCATCCCTTGCGCCAACACCAGCAGCACCATGATGACGCCACTGGTCAGCTGCGGCGCAGGCAGCAGCAAAGTTACGGCCAGTCCCATCACTGCGTTTTGCGGCCTGGCAACAAGCCACGCGGCTAAACGCTGCACGGGAATTCCTCCGACGGCGTCTTAGTGCCGGTCGGTGTAAGGCAAGAGCGCAAGGTAGCGTGCACGCTTAACCGCCGCCGCCAGCTGACGCTGGTAGTGCGCTTTCGTGCCCGTAATACGGCTCGGAACGATCTTGCCCGTTTCCGTGACATAGGCCTTGAGCAGGTTGAGATCCTTGTAGTCGATCTCCTTGATGCCCTCAGCGGTGAAACGGCAATACTTACGCCTGCGTGAATAACGACTCATGATTTATCTCCTCAGGCGCTTTTTGCTTCAGCAGGCTCGTCAGAACCCTCTGCAGCGTCATCTGTTTTTGCGGTTTCAGCTTCGGCAGCTTCAGCCGCCTCTGCCTTGTCTTCGTCAGCAGCGGCTGGTGCTTCCTCAGCCGGGGCCTCTTCCGCAGCTTCTGCTGCAGGTTCCTCGGCCGGCGCATCGGCGGCCGCCTTTTCTTGTTCAGCTCTCTGGGCTGCCTCGGCGGCTGCCTTGGCTTCGCGGCGCTGCTGGGCTTCCTTTTCCTTGGCCTTCTCTTCCGCAACAGCGACGGCCATCGGCGATGCCTCGGTCACAGCCTCGTCGCGGGCAAGAACCATGTGGCGCAGCACTGCGTCGTTGAACTTGAATGCGCTCTTGATCTCGGAGATCACGTCGAACGGACACTCAACGTTCATCAATGCGTAGTGCGCTTTGTGAATCTTGTTGATCGGGTGCGCCAGCTGGCGACGGCCCCAGTCTTCAGAGCGGTGAATCTGACCGCCGGCTTCGGTAACCAGGCCCTGGTACTTTTGCACCATGGCAGGAACCTGCTCGCTCTGGTCCGGATGGACCAGAAACACTATTTCGTAATGTCTCATTGTCTTCCCTTATGGATGAGGTCAGCCGAATTACTCCAGGAGACCACAGCTACCCGTCAAAGCGGTGTAGCAAGAGGTTTATTCCCGCCCTTATTGACGGGGAGGCGCATGCTACCCAAGCTGCGGGCCTTTTACAAGGTCCGCTGGCGAACGATCTCGTAGAGACAGATACCCGTGGCTACCGACACATTGAGGCTCGACACTGCGCCTGCCATCGGCAGGCTCACCAATGTGTCGCAGCGGCTCGCAATCCCCTTGCCAAGCCCGGTGTGCTCGCGCCCCATCACGAGGGCAACGGAGCCACTCAAATCTGCTTCAAACAGGCTCCCGTCCGCCTTGTCGCTCGTACCCACACAACGGACGTCGTAGTCACCGAGCCAGGACAGGACACGCCCCAGGTTGGCCACAGGCACGAAACGTAGCTGCTCCGCTGCGCCGGCCGCCACTTTGCTGACGGTTGGCCCGAGCCCTGCCGCCCCGTGCCGCGGCACTACCACCGCATCTACGCCAGCCGCATCAGCGGTGCGCATGCAGGCGCCGAGATTATGGGGATCCTGGACGCCGTCGAGTAACAGCAATAACAACGTCTCGCCGGCCTGCAGCCGCTCCTCGACCATGGTGCGCAGGCCTGCCTCGTCCATGATCGTGCTGCGGCGGACCTCGGCCACGACACCCTGGTGGCGCGACTCACCACTGATTTGGGTCAGGCGCGCCCGGTTCGCCGGCTGGATCTCGACCCCGTCCTGGCGCGCAGACTTGATAACGGCCTCGACACGGGGATTTGCGGTCTGGTATTCGGCATAGATGCGTCGAATCTCGGGCGATTCCGATGCCAGCAGCTGCTCAACGGCACGCAGGCCCGCGATGTACTGCGACTTACTCACTTCTTGTGGCTCATCGGCGCCGCTTCTCCACGGGTCGAAAATCAATGCGCCGGGTTTCCATGTCAACGCGATGTACCTTGACTCGCATCGCATCCCCGAGCCGGAATGTCTTCCCCGTTCTTTCGCCTACCAGGCTCTGAGACCCCGCATCGTAGTGATAGTAGTCGTTCGACAGGCTCGTGACGTGCACGAGGCCGTCGGTCATCAACGACGTGATCTGGACAAACAGGCCGAAATTAGTCACTCCGGTGATAACACCATCGAACTCGTCGCCCAGGTGCTGCTCCATGTACTGGCACTTGAGCCAGGCTTCGACATCACGCGTGGCCTCCTCGGCCCGCTTCTCATGGGCGGAGGTAATCGTCCCAAGGCGTTCCATATCGCGGCCACTGTAGTCATACCGTCCCGGTTTCCCACCCCGAACGATGTGCCGAATAGCACGGTGCACGAGCAGGTCCGGGTAGCGCCGAATTGGCGACGTGAAGTGAGCGTAGGATTCCAGCGAAAGACCGAAGTGACCGATGTTGGATGGTGAATACTCCGCGTGTGTCAGCGAGCGCAACATCGTCATCATGATCGCCGTCGCGTCAGGCCGATCCGCCGTCTGTCGAATGATCTTCGTAAAGTCCCGCGGCTTGACGTGATCCGAATGTGCAACCTTCAGGCCGAGTGATACCAGGAATAGTCGCAGCTCGTCGAATCGATCCGGATCGGGCCTGGCGTGCACGCGATAGAGTCCTGGAATGCGGTTCTTCTTCAGGAACGTCGCAGCCTGCACGTTCGCCGCGATCATGCATTCTTCAATCAAGCGGTGCGCGTCGTTGCGTGGCACAACTTCAATGCGATCGATTTCACCATCATCATTCAGTTTGAACTTGGTCTGCGGCAGATCAATTTCGATTGCACCGCGCCGACCTCGCGCTTTGGCCAGTGCCTTGTAAAGAGCATGCAGCTCCAGAACGGGTTTGCGCTGTGCCTTGGGCACGGCGGACATCGACTTGCCTGTGAGCAAGTCATTGACCTGGCTGTACGTCAGTCGCGCTTTCGAGCGCATGACGCCCTCGAAGAAAGTTGAACCCGTGACTTTGCCATCTTCGTTTACCTGCATTTCGCAGACCATGCACAGGCGGTCGACTTTCGGGTTCAGGGAACACAGGCCGTTCGACAATACTTCGGGAAGCATCGGCACGACGCGATCAGGGAAATACACGGACGTGCCCCGTCGCGTGGCCTCGGCATCAAGCCCGCTACCGATCTTCACGTAGTGCGAAACATCTGCAATGGCGACCAGAAGGCGCCAACCGTCACCGAAGCGCTCACAATATACGGCATCGTCGAAATCGCGTGCATCGGCACCGTCGATGGTTACGAGATCGACGCTTCTCAGGTCCGTTCTGCCATCCTTCGCTTTCGCCGGTACCTTGTCACCGTAGCTCTCTATTTCATCGAGAACGGCCCGCGGCCATTTGAACGGGATCGCGTGCGAGTGAATGGCAATATCGGTCGCTATGCCCTTGTCGTCGGGTGCACCAATTACCTCAGTGATCCGTCCTGTCGCCTGCTCAATATGCGTCGGGTAATCGAGAATTTCGACAACCACCATCTGGCCTGGCTTCGCTTTCCCCGACTCACCTTTTGGGATCAGGATGCGGTGCGAGATCTTCGGATTATCGGGAATAACAATGCCAATGCCACGTTCTCGAATGAACTGGCCGGCAGTTTCGCGTGTGCCACGATCGAGAACATCAACAAGTTCACCCTCGGCACGCCCCCGGCGATCCGACCCGACAACGCGTACCGCGACACGATCGCCATTGAATAGCGGACGCATCTCTCTGGCCGACAAGTAGATGTCATCTGGCTCGCCATCATCGCGAACCACGAAACCAAAGCCGTCCTTGTGGCCACTGACTGTTCCGGTGACGAGATCCAACTTGGACGTCAGGCAAAACTCACCGCGCCGGTTCTCGAGGATCTGACCCGCCCGGACCATCGTGACCAGGCGTTCAACGAGCAGCGAGCGCATCCTCTGGCCTTTGAGACCAAACGCTTTGAGTATCGCATCCGTCTTGAGCGGCTTGCCCTCCTCGGTCAGGAAATCGATCAGCTTGTTCGGGCTCGGGATTGGGTGCTTGTAAGGCTTGCCCTTGGGCAATGGCTTGTCTTTCTTGGGCTTTCGAGGCAAGTGGTGCGACTCCGGAATATGTGCGAATTGTCGATTGACAGGCGGCTGCCGGTTTCAGTACAGTGCGCCACCCGCAGGAGCTGCAATTGTACGCGGTTCTCGCCTGCCCAGGTGGCGGAATTGGTAGACGCGCTAGCTTCAGGTGCTAGTGGCCGTAAGGTCGTGGGAGTTCAAGTCTCCCTCTGGGCACCAATTACGAGAAAGGCCCTCTTTCGGAGGGCCTTTTTTTTGCGGAAATCTCAACCGGACTCCGTGGCCCTGTAGAACGGGAACAGCTGGTCATCCTGGTCCTGCCTCTCAAACGCAATATCTGCGCGTTCACACACAGCCGCATAAGCGCGCTCAGTAATCAGCGTCTCGTTGGCCCGAGCGATATCCTCGCCGAGTTTGGAGGCCTGGTTCATTTCATCGCCCTGCGCGAGATTCGGGCCGATGGCAAAAAGGCGGCCGAAACCGATACCCACACAGCACGACGTCGGATTCTCAGGCGCCTGTGGCGAGGTATTGAATTGCTGCACCCGCCTGTGAATCTCAAAAGCAGCATCAATCGCCGAATCGGGATGCTGAAACAGGGCGACAATATCGTCTGCAAAACAACGAATAAGTTCCGCATCCAACTCCTGCAGCACGGGTATGACCACCGTCTGGGCATTCATGATGCGAAGCAGGCTCTGCAGTTCACCGTATTGCATGGCCGAGGCCGTATAACCCGTCATATCGATCGACAAGATCGCACGTTCCCGGTGATACTTGTCGCGGAATTCGGACTCCTGCATTTCGCCGCGTTGCAGTTTGAAGAAGTCCTGGTAAACGTCTTCGCTCCATCCCTTGTACCCTGCCAGGGCCTTGGGATCATTCAAAAGCGGATGCGGGAAAGTCATAAGGGTCTCCACTCTATTCTTCTGGCTCGCGGATCTCGAGATACCCGCATGGACAAACTTCGATGCACTTACCGCAACCTTCGCAGGCGTCGAGGGACAGCGCGAAATAGTGTCCGGGATGTGACTCCTCCAGGCGCGTAAAGCCGCCTCCATTGCAGTACATGAAGCAGGCCCCACAATCGAAGCACAGGCCGCAGGACATACACCGCGCCGCCTCTTCTTGAGCCTGCTCATGGCCTAAGGTCTGGTCGATCTCTGGTTCTTCTGTGTCGAGCCATTCCTCCGGCGGTCGGCGGACACGGCAAACTCTCTCCTGAGCCCGATAAAAGTCGTGTTTGACCTGGCCGGATTGCAACGCCCGGTCATCCTGCCTTTCGATGTCGTGTCGTTCGCCGCAGAGCTCGGCGTGCGCTGCCTCCGCGGCCAGCCTCCCCTGAGCAACAGCCTTGCCGGCGATGGCCGGTCCGCGGTCATCACCACCTGCCCAGAGGTTTTCAGCCAGCTTGCCGTCCTCTTCGGTCATCAACCATTGATGGCCCGTATGCTCCAGGTCCAGGCCGGTCCAATCGGGTGCCTGCGACACGGCGACAATGACGGTGTCGACGCCGAAACGTCGTTTCCTGCCCGGAATTGGATCGGCGCGGCGACGTCCGTTCGTATCAGGCTCGCCAAGGCGCATTTCCTGAACCTCTATTTCCCGTACCTCATCTCCGTCGCGAATGATCCGCGTCGGAGAGACAAGAAACTCGAAGCGAACACCCTCGTGCCGCGCATCTTTCACCTCATCGCTGGCGGCGGGCATTTCCTCCGGGCTGCGCCGATACAGCACGCTGACGTCTGCACCTTGCCGCCTGGCGCTGCGGGCGGCGTCAAGTGCTGTATTTCCGCCACCTATCACGACGACCCGCGCGCCGGTTCGGGGGCCAACGCGCTGCTTACGTTGGCGAAGATAAGCGATCCCGGAGATGACTCCCCGACCAGCTTCACCGGGAATTCCAAGCTTGCGGGCTGCCTGTGCGCCCAGCCCCAGGAAGATCAGAGTGTGCTTGTCACGGAGCTCACTGAAACTGATATCGACACCAACCTCGATGTTCTTATGCAGCGTCACGGGCAGGTCGAGCACTCGCTGAATCTCCGCATCCAGAACAGCGCTCGGCAGACGGAAATCCGGAATCGCCTGGCGCAACATGCCTCCCGGGGCATCGTGCCGTTCGTAAATGGAAACTCGATGTCCTCGACGCCCCATTTGATAAGCGAATGACAAACTCGCCGGCCCGGACCCAATGACGCCGATACTTGCCGAATTCTCCTCTTCGGCCTGCATGGATAATCTCAGCGAGCGAGAAATACCCCAGTCCCCAATAAATCGTTCCATCGCGTTGATCGAGACAGAACCATCCTTGCCATCGCGGCTGCACAGATCCTCACAGGGGTGCGGGCAAATGCGCCCCAGTGTCGCCGGGAGAGGATTCAATTCAGTTAGCTTTTGCCACGCCTGGTCGTAAGCCTGCTCCGACGTCAGCCCATTCTTCTCATGTTGGGCAATGATGCCAAGCCAGCCACGAATATCACCGCTATTGGGGCATTGCGCCTGGCACGGCGGCAACTTCTCGAGTTGCTGCGCATGCGTCCAGAAAACCTGCTTCGACGGCGCCTTAGTGTTCGACACGATCGACCTCCTGTTCCTGGGCGTGGCCGTCGCGCCGCTTGGCCCCGGGGACGTTTCCGGCAACCAGGTTCCAAAGGAGACCGCCGATGTAGGCCGGATGTAATGTTCGCAGGAATACGTCCGTGTACGACGCGCTGCCACTAAACAGGTCCCAGAGTACTTCGGACATGCGTCTGCTCGCGTCGACCTGCTGCTGTTCGTTCGAAGTCATTCGAAGCACGCCGCGGCGTGCAAAGCGGCTTTTCTGTACCAGGCTCCCGAAACCGAAAACCACTTTCCCGACCCGGTTGTCCCTGTTGATCGCCTGACAGGTCGGCGCGTAGTACTTTTCAAAATCTTCCGCGCTCACCCCGTGAAAGACCACCGTCCTTGCGGCAGCCTTTGCGGTTCGATAGGACGCCCCGATGCCATCCTTGAACAGGCGCGTCGCCCCGCTGTCTCCGATCATAACCAGCCGATCACCGTAGGCGGGATTGGCAGCGTCAATATTGATGCGCGGATAACAATGACAAACATGGTCTGGAATGAAACCGCCCGGGAAACAGTTCGTCACCTCCGGTGAACTGAAGAACTGTTCCATCAATTCATCGTCAATGTCCTTGCCCAACAAGCAAAGCGTGACGTAGTCGCCTTTCGGAATCAGTGCTGCAAACTTCAGGCGCGGGATGTCGAGAAAGAAGACGTGCATGGAAGGGCCGAACGTCTCCCTGATGACATCGCGGCCCAGGTGGAATTCACAGATGAAAGTCTTTGTGCGGCCCGGCCGTCGGAATTCATGCGATCCGTCTTCGAGCGATTCCATGAGCCGGCTGTTGACACCCGTGGCGATGACGACGAGATCGTAGTCGTCACAATATTGATCCGCACAGTGCACGCTCATCCGGTCTTCCCGGCGCTGTATATCCGTGACCAATCGGGGAACGAGATTTGCACCTTTTTCCTGCGCCAATTCCAGCAGGTATCCGTCAAAACTATGTGTGTCGAGAGGCTCCGAGTTTCGCGGCCCGTTGCCACGATAGATTGCGGCGATCCGCTTCTCCATCAGCGGCGTCTCAATCTCCACATCGCCTACGTCCATGTGCAAGGTGTAGGACTCGATGCCGCGCTGAACGACGCCGTCTGGCAACATGATTCCCTCGGTAGCGAGACGCTGTACCAGGGACTCCGAGACGATGCCGCCACAGTGGTTGCATCCAGCGGGTCCTCGGTGACAAAAATGACGAGGCTCAAACAGGTCAACCGAGATATCCAGCGAAACCGCGTCCGCCATATTAAGGAGAAAATAGCTGAACAATGACCCTGCGGGACCTGCGCCTACCACCGCAACCCTGGAACCATCCTGCAATGCATCTGCCTGCTGACCTGACCTCTCACTCAGGCGACCAAGATCTTCGACCATTGTCATTACAGAACCTGTCCTCGACCTGTGGCTTTAGCCACTTACATGACGCTATTTGTTACGGCTAGGAGTCTTCCTCATACATCGCCAATCGATCCGTCAGATTCCGAATTCGATGTGACATGGTCTTTACAATTCGAAAAGCCAGGGATGGATCTTCATGGATACCGGCGAGGAAATTTTTCTTATCGATCGTGAGCACGTGAGCACGTCCAACAGCTCGAGCCGAGGCTGTGCGAATTTGATGCTCAAAAAGGGCCATCTCGCCGAAGAAGTCATCGACCCCCAATCTGCGCAGCGTCAGCTCGTGGTCATCTCTTTCGACAAATACTTCGACTTCGCCTTGCTGGATGACGAACATGCATGTGCCCGTATCCCCCTCCCGAAAGATAACGTCGCCATCTTGATATTCTTTCCCCAGACTGGCCATGCTGGCGCCCTGACCTGTATTTTTTCGGCTCACCATTCTGTGCCGTAATGATCCGCTTGGGTCAATTCGGGGATGTACCTAGCAGGAGCGTCACTCCCGACGGTAGGTCGCGGCAAGCGTGCAGGTATTCGGGTCATTTCTGACACGGGTAACCACACCCGTATACGTCGTCAGCCTCAGTGCGATTTTCGGATTGACGGTAATCGCCCAGACTATGCCCAATCGCAACCAAGACAGCCGCCGCGTAGTGTGGGCTTATCCTGCTTCGATGAGCCGTCACACTAGAGTCCCTCTGCCGACAGGTCCTGACCGTACTCTTTCTGAAATTGCCCGGGACTCTGTCCCGTCCAGCGCTTGAACGCACGGGCAAAATTGCTCTGGTCGGAAAAGCCCGTCATGAACGCGATCTGCGCCTGCGAGTAGTCGCCTTCTTCAAGATAACGTTTCGCCAACGCGCGGCGTGTAGACTCCAGAATATCCCTGTAGCTGGTTCCTTCGGCGCTTAGCTGTCGCTGCAAGGTGCTCTTGCTGCGGTGCATACGGGACGCAACCTCGGATTGGTCGACACCACCCGCTGGCAGCATCTTTACGAGGAGGCGAGAAACTTCGGTTGCGATCTTGGAAGAGTCGAGGCCATCAATGTAGTTCCTCGCGATTCGGTCGGTCGCCTCTGTGATGGCGGGAACCGAACCCGGCAGGAGCTCGTCGAGATCATCGGCAGCGAAAACCCACTCTTCCTCTGCACAGCCGAAAGTTACGGGACACTCGAACAACTCGTTGTGACGCTCTGACGCACACTCCGGGTCGAGGATCAGTGACACTCGCAACGGACGTACTTTCCGTGACGTCACTATGTCGATAAAGCTCATCAGCACCACATTGCCAGCATCTTCGGCATACCTGGTTGGGTGCGGCTGAGTCGAGGAGTCCGGATACCTCAGAATGTAGCTGTTATTCTCCCGAAGCAATACAGGGCCTTCATTCAGGTTACTGATGACGTGCCCGTAACGGCACAGGCGCTGGAACGCCCCGCGCAGAGTCGCGCTTGCCAGCCATGCATGACCGAAGACGAAGAAATCGTTCGGGGTCGCCCTCTTGCCGACTGTGAAACCGAACCAGGGGTCATTTGAAACAGCAACGGCACGATGCCAGAGCGCATCCATCTTGCCGTAGGGCGTTCGAGCGCCCGGTTTGAGAAATTTCCGCGTGTCGATGCGCAGCTCTTTGAAAACTGGCACGGGATCAATCCCGTAGTCTTCTTCCAGAGACTCGCCAATTAGCCGCGCAACGCTCGACAGTGTCGTCGGTTCAAATAGCACCGCTGCTTACCTCGTTACCAGAAACCACTGATGCCTAACGTAAATCCCTCGTAACGTGTGTACAAATCGCCACGCCACGTGTCTTCCTTGATCGCTCCGTTGATCTCGAAGAACTGGTAGGCGAGTCCAAGCCCGATGTTCTTCGTGACGGAAAAATCGACGCCTGCAGAGACATTCCATATACCGCCAGAATAATCATCGGTACTGGCGGAGAGCCAGTCCACACGCGTGTGAAATAACCATCGATCATCGATTGAATAGCGGTACCATGCGCCGATATCCGGGAACGGAAATTCTGCCGATACAGCATTAACCTGGAACTCCGTGGTTTGGTCCGCGAGCGTCGCATCGCCACTGATCGTAACGCCGGTTTTGATCCAGTGCACGCCGGCTCCCAGTCGCAGATCGTGAGGCCCCTTGTCCCAGAAGCTGCGTGCGAAGAACAGGCGCGTAATCCTCAGGTAGCTGCGCCCCTCTATGTTCGCACCCGCCTCATACACGACGTCCTCCCACTCGAAGGACTCCGACAACTCCGCCTGCGCGGTCCGACTCGAACGAAAGTGTTGAATCGCAAAGTCCCATTTTTTGCCAAATTGCCAGCCGAACTCAACGATAAACAAATCAGACCTGTCACCCAGACCCGTGGTCGAATCGAAATCGATTTCCGGGTTGTCAGAGCCAGCACTAGCGACAGCCGTACCATTCGCGGATAAGCTCAGATCCCGCGCGGCGAAGAACGTTCCGGCCTTGACCCAGTAAGTGCTGTTCAGCATGGGATGAAATCCACCATCACTGGCCGCGGAGTCTTCGGCGCCGGCAGGCTGCGTCAAGAGTAAGAAAGCAACGATCACGCCGCTCGCCAACCGGGAAAGGCACGCGGTCACACTTCTCCTTCCCCTGGCGATTTTCGACATATTCATAATTTGGTGTATCCGGATACGCATATCATATCGGAATTTCCTAAAGATCATGATAGTCAATGGTGACATTGCGGAGCGAAATACAGATACTGCGCCGTCGTCAATTTCGCCCTCGAGAAGTCATGTTCAGAAACGTCCGTTATTACCGCTTCGACAATGCCTGGCCCGCGAGTGAAGAAGCGCTTTCAGAGGCCCTCCAGAACGCCGGGTTCGAGCCCTGCGGACCCCTAACTGAGCGCAGTTCCGGCTGGGTACCTGTCTACCCTGATTCCGGAGATCTGCTGGCGCGCCGTCTGAACGGTGCGGACCTCATGAGACTACGCAGCCAGTCGCGGTTACTGCCGCCAACCGTCGTAAACGAGGAACTGGAATCCCGGGTCGCGGAATTCAGCCGACGCATGAACGAGCCACCCAGCGCCCGCGACAAGAAGCGACTGAAGGCCGAGGTCCGCGATGAGCTCATGCCGAAGGCGCTGCTGAAGTCCGACAAGATCTGGGGCTTCGTCGACCTGAAAGAGAAGCTCATTGGAATCGATACCGCGCAGAACGCTGCGGCAGAACGATTTCTAAGGCGCCTCCGGGCCGCCTTCGGAGACCTGAACATCAAGCCATTGCAGTTCCGGCAGCCGATAGCCGAATTGTTAACTAAGATCTTCCTCGGCGACGCACCCGGGCAAATCGACGTAGGCCGGGAATGTCGCATGCAGGATGCACGCGACCCAGGATCTATTGTTCGGTGGTCGGACTTCGACCTGACTGACAAGTCGATTCGTGACCACGTCGCTCACGGCATGCGGCTGACACATCTCGGTATCGTTTACGACAATGTCATGAGTTGCGTGCTCGACGAAAATGGCGTGATCACAAAGATGCGCTTTATCGGCATGGACGACGACAGCGAGGATCATACGGATCCGCTGGCGCGACTCGATGCCGAGTTTGTAATGGCCACTGGCACGCTTCGAATGCTGATCGCTGACCTCAAGAAGCTGCTGGGTGGATACAGCGCCTAGGATCGCTGACTCAACTCGGAGCGCTCGAGATGCAGGAAAATAGCGGCCGACATCCCCGAAACGCCGAACAGCATCGACATCACAACGATCTGGTACTTCGCCGCCACAAGTGGTGACGTTCCCGAGAGGATCTGACCTGTCATCATGCCAGGCAATGACACGAGGCCGACCGCGAACAGCGAGTTAATCATCGGGATTAGCGCCGCCTGCAACGCGATGCGCCGGGTCTCTTTATAGCTAACGCCGCGACCTGCTTCCGCCCAGGCTCGCTCACCTGCCAGGCTGACTGTGTTCATCGCGCCGGCGAAGATCATGCCGGCGAGAGGAATGAGATAACGAGGGCTGAACCACGGCTCGATGCCGATGACGACCTGGCTGACCAGCGCCAGTGTCAGCACCCCGCTGACTGAAATCGACACCAGTGCATTCTGGTAAAGACGCCTCGATTTGTGCGCCAGTGGCCGAATGGAAATCCAGCTGGATATGATCAGCATCGCGCCCAGGATGCCGAGCACGACCGTTGGCTGACCTGTTTCGAAGATAAACACGAGCACGTAACCGATCAGCAGCAACTGGACGAGCATACGCAACGTCGCGTAGATGCCGGTACCCACGCCGGCAGCCCATCTCCACATGATGGCGAGAACGATGAATGTCGGCAACAGGGAGAGGACCAGCCCCTGCCATGTGATTGCCTGAACCGCTGTATTCATACTCGCTCTCCTCCGGGTTGCAATCAGTATACTTGCCGGACAGCAGAACTAACGCGGAGTCACCCATGGCATTACTTCTCGCAGGCATCATCCTCTGGTTCGCCGTTCATTCATTTCCTGCAGTCGCACCCGTCAAACGCGACGCGCTGGTCACAAAACTCGGCGAACAGCCGTATCGTGGCGTCTATTCTCTTGTCATCGTGGCGTCACTGGTGATGATCGTTTTCGGATGGAAGAACGCCGTGCCGAGCGCGCTCTACCAGCCGCCGATGGCACCGGGCGTCCTGCCGTCCGTCCTTGTCTTGGTCGGTTTGGTGTTCTTCTTTGCCTCCCAGGTGAACGGCAACATCAAGCGAATTCTCCGTCACCCGCAAATGGCCGGAACGATCCTGTGGGCTGCTGCGCACCTCCTGACCAACGGCGACAGCCGTTCGGTCGCCCTGTTTGGCGGTATGGCCATCTGGGCATTGTTCGAGATCGTCATGATCAATCGGCGTGAGGGCCCGAGAGCTGAACCGAGCCCCGCATCGGGGAAGTTTGACCTCATTGCCGTGGTCATTGGCGGCGTGGTTTTCGCGGTCGTCGGGCACTTCCACCTGCAGTTATTCGGCGTTTCGCCGATCCCTGTATAGCATTTATATTCAATAACTTATCTGATTTCATCAGGTTTCGTCAGGAGATCGTCAGCAAGCATCTGGAAAGGCACAAGGAAGCGTCAGTTAATTGGGCGCGTTCCTCCCTAGATTTGACTCATCGGCCGGCACACGAGCCAGCCGGCGAAGAAACGGAGTCAAATTATGGGAATCTTCAGCAAAGCCTCGATCGTCGCCTCGCTAATCACGCTTGCTGCCGGATGCGCCACGACAACCTCTCCCACAGGCGTCGTTGCCTCGGACGGGCGAATCGCCTCGTCTCGTGATGACCGCGGTGAGGCCCTGACTCGGAAGGCTGCCGGTGTTAGCCAGGCGGCCTGGCTATATGGGCGAGCCGCCTACGAAAACCCGATCAATCGCCCTGTTTCCAGCGCAGCGGCACTTGGATCATACGCGCTGAAGTCCACGGGCGGCCTGCTCCGGCGCATCGTTATTGGTACAGTCCAAATGCCGGTACTCGAAGCAGCAATCCCGGAAGTTAGCCGCACCGACCCGATGGATGTCGCCGCATTCGAGGAGATTCTCGACAAGGTGACCGGTACGCGCCGGGACCTTGGGCGAATTGAGTTTCTCGTCGACGGGGACGAGTATTTTGGCCGCCTGCTGGAGACGATCGAGAACGCCGAAAACAGCATTGATATTCGTACATTCATCTTTGACAACGACGATTTCGCGGTCGCGATGGCCGATGCATTGAAAGACCGCGCCGAAGAAGTGCGCGTTCGCGTCATGGTCGACAGCGTTGGAAACCTGCTCGCCACGCAGACCGATCCGGACTCCCTCCCTGACGACTTCGAGCCGCCCATGTCCATGAACATCTACCTGGAACAGTCATCAGACGTAAGAGTTCGCCAGTATGCAAACCCCTGGATAATAACGAGCGATCACACCAAGACGACGATCATCGATGAGAAGATCGCCTTCGTCGGCGGCATGAATATTGGCCGTGAGTATCGCTACGACTGGCATGACATGATGATGGAAGTCACGGGTCCCGTCGTTGACCAGCTGCAATTCGAGTCAGACAAGGCCTGGGCCCGCGCCAGCCTGCTCGGAGATCTCGCCAATGCATTCCGCTTCATCCAAGGCAAAAAGAAGCATGCAGATCGAGATGGCTATCCCGTGCGAATTCTGCAGACCAGGAACTTCGATTCTGACATCCACAAAGCACAGATTGCGGCCATTCAGAACGCCCGGAGCCAGATCATCATCGAGAACGCCTACTTCTCGGATGATCGTACGATCTACGAACTGGCGAAAGCCCGGCGTCGCGGCGTCGACGTTCGCGTGATAATTCCTTCCGCCGGCAATCACGGTGCCCTGAATGCGAGCAACCGGGTTACGATCAATACGCTTCTCGAGCACGGTATCCGTGTGTACGAATACCCGGGCATGAGTCACATCAAGGCTGCGGTCTACGACGGCTGGATCTGCGTTGGTTCGGCGAACTTCGACAAACTCAGCCTCAAGGTAAATAAGGAACTGAATCTCGCCACGACGGACCCGGACACCGTCAACGCACTACTCGACCAGGTATTCATCCCCGACCTGATGCTGTCCCGCGAAATCGTCAGCCCCGTCGATGTCACACCAGCGACACATCTGGCTGAGATTATGGTGGACGAACTACTATGATTCCGACTACAGTGGTTTAACTCTTCCGCATTTGGCTTGGGGAGCGCATATGCAAGCAACTTTGCTTTGGGTAGCAGTGGTGTTGTTGATCGCGTGGCTGTTTATTCGCCAACGCGGCAGATCTGCAGAAGAAGAACAACCCACCGCGTTGGAGGACACCGGCAGTACGGCCTACCACGCTGTTTCGATCAAATTCGACAATAATGCCTGCGAAGCGGCAAAGGCAATGGAAGGTCGGCGGTTCCTGTCCAGTGCTGCGCCGCGGCTGCCACTACCTGAATGCAATGCCCTGGAATGCCGTTGCCATTTCCATCATCACGAGGATCGACGCTCACGCAAAGACCGGCGCAGCCCGTTTGGGGCTGCAGGATTTGCCGGTGGGTCCGGTTCCTACGAAAAGGAAAGGCGGGAACGTCCGGACCGGCGCAAGAGTGACGACGATCTGGACGACTACAATCGCTAAGGCCTAGTAGCCGTAACCAACCAACGAAGCCTGGTAGTTTTCGAGTTCCACCCTGTGGCGAGCACGTTCTTCGTAGAGATGCTCGATCTCGGCTTCGAGCGTTCCCGTGCGCTCAGACAGGTCCTTGAGGTCCGCCAGCAGCAGAACGCGCTCCTCGATAGACGTTTCCCTGGCGATCAGGAGTGCCTCTTTTTCGCGAATCTCTTCGTCAACGCGCTGAATTTCGTTCTCCTTGGAACTGATTTCAGAACTCGCACCGTTTACGTTCGACCGCAGGACATAGAGATGATGACCAACATTGTAGGCATCAAGAAAATCTGGTTCCAGGTTGACGCTGCATACGCCGTAGTAGCGGCCACCACTGGCGCCCACGTCAAACCCACGGCCCGGCTGGCAATACTCAACTAAACCCTGTTCCCGGCCCGCCTTGTAATCCGCAAAGCTGGGGGTCACGCCATGCTTGGCACACGCCTTGCGGTGGTTTGAGAAGCGCTCTGTCGTGTAGCCGCGCACACCGTCTTCGTAACCAACCGCATTCCAGTCAGCTGTCACGCATTCATCACTACTCATCGATGCGCAACCGCTCAACACCAGTGTGGCGAGAGCCGCCCCAATCACCTTCAATTTGCCATTCATCGCAATATCCGTCCGTTTGTCGTTGCTAGACATAATGCCGAAAGTATCTCTACATCCCGGTCCATGCCGTGATGACATTCACAAATACACGCCTGTGGCTGAACAAATCCTGAAAATCGAGACGTTCTCGATAGATTGGCGACCCCAATGTGACCTGTTTCACAGAGCAGGCAGCCGTCCGGCGATACGCTGGCACAGACCAAGGGAATTCAGGAACGATGGAATGAACATCGAAGCGATCAGTGGCGCAGCGACC
The DNA here is from genome assembly GCA_964557165.1 of uncultured Woeseiaceae bacterium. Lineage (GTDB taxonomy): Bacteria > Pseudomonadota > Gammaproteobacteria > Steroidobacterales > Woeseiaceae > UBA1847. Next base: position 15,748 of record CAZKZE010000013.1, on the reverse strand, counting down.
GTAGCGCTGACCAGCACGATTCTATTCCTGTTGGTCGCCAAATCCTGGTCTGCATTGAACCGCACTGTTGGCTCGACGCCCAGTTTTGCCGACAGCATCATGCGCGAGTCCGCACAGCGATTCCGGGACGAACTTGAACGCCTGACCAGTTCCCAGTCAATCTACCTGAGCGGTGCACTCGTTTTCGTCGTGCTCTTTATCGCCGCTTACATTCTGCAGGCCCAGCACCTGTTCGAAGGCTACCCGTCCTGGCAATTATGGTTGCAGATTGGTTTTCTCGCGTTTGCCGCGATAGTCGCAACCTGGCGTCTCGGACGAACAATCCTGGCCAGACGCCAGATCAAGTTCGTGCGCGATGCCAATGTGGCCGTGGGACATCAGTTGCAGAGTATCGCCACCGGAGCGAATCGCGTGTTCCATGATATCGAGACGAGCGCGGGCGTAGTCGATCATGTACTGGTCGGGCAGACCGGAATCTATGCTGTCAACGTCGTCGCGCGACGGGGCGGCAAGAAAGGTAGCGCCGTGCTGAGTGGCAGCGATCTGCACTTCGCAGACAGTGATGCGATTCTACCCGTTGTCGGCGTGACCGCGAGTACCGCGCGACTTGAGAAAGAGATCCGCAAACTCCTCGGCCACAAGATTCGCGTCCGTTCCGTTATCGCGGTGCCAGGCTGGGATATCGGCGACCAGGCGAGCGAAAATCACCTGCTCGTCAACGAACGGACGATCGCAATGTTGCGCGGCTGGAAGGACCAGTCGGACTACCTCATGAACGAGGATGTCGACGCGCTGCAGAAAGAACTCACTGCGCGCTGCCAGCGCAAGTAATCGCTGCCTACGCTGTACCCTGCGCGGCTTTTAGCAGCTGCTGTTGCGCGTCGATAAACTGATTGACCGCCTTGCCGAGATAGGTCTCGGCTTCATCGTCGTAGCCATCGGCGGAGGCCGACCATACGCGGTTTATGTACCGCTCACCGGCCGCAAAACTGCTCATGATATCTGCGTAAACCTGCAAGCCAAACAAATGCACCATGCTTTCCCGCGCATCGGCAAAACGACGCAGGTCTTCTCGCAAATGAAGGTCGATGCGATTCCGCAAGGCATCGCCACGTAGTGTCTCGCCGTTAGTCAATTCATTCAGGTCCGCCACGATGTTGCTAATCGATTCACGCAGTTCTCCGCGATTCAACTCCAGTACCGAGTCCGAACGCGCGTGTGCCGAGGCCTGGCGCTTGAACGTCGCCAGTCCCACGATCGCCAAAACGGCGGAAATTGTGAAGATCTGCCAATTGACGTTCTGAACATCGAGCGCGGTCGCGTAGGCGCCACCGAGGAATCCAGCGGCCAGCAAAATAAACCCTATGTTTTTCATTCTCGCCCCCTACCCTGACAGGACTATGCTTAGGGCGTCGCCGACGCCGACAAGTGCTTCGCCAACAATTAACCCGGCGGCAATGGGTATGCCTACCTCCTCGCTCCACGTCTGACCCTTGATCCGGTCAGACAGTTCGCGACCCAGCGTTCCGAGCGAGTAGGTCAGGACGATGTTGAATGGCAGGTAGAAACCCAGCCCTACCGTAATACCCAGGCCACCCATCATCGCAGACAGGATGCCGCCCATTACGGCACCGGCCGCATATTTCTGCGTCGGCACGTCGCCGCCCATGATGCCGTCAATCGTGCTCGCCAGCGCCTGCGCCTGCGGCGCGGGCAATTTATCGCTGCCGAGCCCATGCGACTCATTCAGAACGAAAATGACGCCTATAACGACGATTGGTCCGAGCCACGCGCCGGCGAACTGGCCAATCTGCTGCATACGTGGGGTCGCGCCGACCAGGTAGCCGGTCTTGAGGTCAAGCATCAGGTCCGTCGCCTGCGACATTGCCACGCACATCGCAGCACCGACCATCAGAGCCGCGATAATCGAGTCGGTGCGTTCCATTCCGAACGCCTGTGTCAGAATAATCAGCAGCGTAATGCCGACGAGCGTCATGCCGGACAAGGGCGACCAGTTCGTTCGACCGATGGCTTCGGACAGGATAATACCGGCCATCCAGATCCACAGCGTACCGAGCAGCGCCATCCCGATGCCCTGCACCAGCCCAACGCTTTCGACGGAAGCTATCGCCATGTAGCACAACAGGATCAGGGCGCCGCCGACCGCGAAGTAGAGCAACTTGATCGGCATTTCGTCTTTCGATGCCCCCGTCTCTACCTGCGCGGCCTTCTGCATCGACTTCACAGCGCTGATGATCAGGGGAGACGCGAGGATAACGCCCATGATGGCGCCGCCAATGAGCATGCCGATGCCGAACGGCCGATAGAGCAATAGCCGCAGTGGACCTGGCTGATTGATCGTCTCTCCTGCGGCATCGGCCGGGAAAGCCCCCATCATCGAGAGCATCGGCGACAGGAACCAGTAGGCAACGAAGCCTCCGATAATAAATGCGATGCCACCACGTCCCGCGATGAACCCGACACCGATAGTCATCAACGACAAGTACCAGATGCCGTTCATGTACTCCGGCATTCCGATCAGCGCGCCGAGATTCCAGTTGGAGACTCCCGTCTCGATCGTCGTGAAATGCACGATAGCGCTTGCCAGCGCGGCCGCTACGAGAATGACAGCTTTGCGAACCCCGGCACCCGGAGATTTCAGGATGGTCGCCACGGCCACGCCGCCCGGATACGTCAGGCGTTCGTAGTCGATCATGTGTTTGCGCAAAGGAATGATGAACGCGATGCCGAGAAACGCGCCAGCAATACAGCCGAATGTCAGCAGGACCGGATCGAACCTGTCACCAAAGCCGAGCAGGAAGATTGCCGGTACCGAGAACATCATGCCCGACGCGGCGCCGTTTACACCGCTCGCGATCGTCTGCACGATGTTGTTCTCGATAATGCTCTTGCGCCGAAGCATGCCGCGCAAGATGCCGAAGCCGAGGATCGCTGCAAGTTCGGAGCCTTCGATCGAGAAGCCGAGAATCAGGGCAGCGTAGCCAATCGAAACTGCAATGACGCAGCCGATGATCCAACCGACGATGAGCGCGATCCAGGTTAGCTCCGGATACGGCCGGGCAACCGTTGCTGGTGAGTTTTCCACCCTACTCCCCCATTGTTATTTTCGCGCCAGATTACCATAGTGGTTCGAGGCGTGCCGCCAGCTGGTCCTTCTCCATCACCTCAAGGAACTCGTCTGCCATTGCCTCGCAAGCTGCGACGCAGTGCTTCCAGATACGTACCCGTTCTGCCGGTTCGTAATTAACAAAGTCACCCCTGTCCGGAATCTTCCCGTGCGGCAAGCTGGCGACGAACTCATCCGAGGGGCTGATCAGGATGGTCCGGTCGACGTTGCCGGGGTGGGGCCGACGCCATTTGAGCCTCTTGTCGAACCAGCCCGGTACGATCCGGCCGTAGAAATGCGGAAACAACGTAAGGCGTTCGTCCGCGCTATGCGGCAGATCGAGGTGATAGTCGATAACACCGCCATCCCTGTACACGCCCGGCCTCGCCCCGGCGATGTCACGAACTCCAGAAAGGACCAGTGGTATTGATCCCGTCGCCACGATCGCATCCTGCAGGTTTTCGGGCGTCAATTTCACGCGTTGCAGAGGAAAACCGGTAACGTCGAAGAACGGCGGGACGTCCCGATCGTCGTAGAACAAGGCACGTTCGAATGACCAGCCCAGCGTCGAGCGGCTAACCGCATTCAGGAGCGCGGTTGAGATCAGGCCTGCGGCCAGCACAGCTTTGTTCTCCGACGCCAGGACATGGCGGCTGCGAGCGGTCATGACATGTGTACGAAACAGCGGATTGCTCAGAATCTCGCGCACCCCATTCTCGCCCAATACCAGGCCGAGGATCTCCCTGCTTTTCGCCGTAATTTCCTCGATGTCCGGTTTCTCGCTGTACGTCTGCTCGAGATAGACCTTTTCGAAGCGCTCAATCGCCGCCAGGGGGTCTGCCTGCGCATAGCAGGCGAATCGCCAGGACCCAATAGAACTGCCGATGAGGTGCACGGGGCCCTTGAGTTGCGGCACCACAGTGCTAAGGATCGCGCGATCCAGCTGACTCAGAACCAACCATTTTGCTCCCCCGGATGCGCCTGCCATCGTACCAATCGACAATATGTCGAATCCGTGCTGACGGACAGATCTGAGGGCACCGGCGCCCGCTTTGAATGTCAAAGAGAACGGTTTCACAATTTCTTGATTTTGGGGCATCGGAGAACGGTATGAACGGCTATTATAGGGGCTTCTCCTGGCAACCGGTCTCAAATATGATCCGTATCCCCCTGGCCGCCCTGGCGGCCACCGCCGCCCTGACTTTCAGCTCGGCCGTTCTTGCCGATACCGACGAACCGCCGCTGCACGTGTCGAGCCAGGGCACCGATGCCGGTGACTGCCTCGATGCGGCCTCCCCTTGCCAGACTATCGACTACGCGCTGCGGCGCGTCGGCAAGAATGGTCAGATTTTGATCGAGGCCGGCCGCTACACGCTGGACACACCGGAGAACATCTTCTACCTGGTCAGCGGCGCGATCGACGTAAAGGCTGAAGTCGGTACGACCCTGGTTGGCGTTCCACAGGAATTCGCTAACGATCTCAGCGCCCGTGGGATCCGGGTTATCGTCGATAGCAAGAGCCTCGGCCGCGACGTTGCGGAAAAACTGGTCAGTACGCGAGAGAGCCTTAATACAAGCACGACTGCGACGACCTGCGCGGGAGGCTTTGCCGGGACTTTTCCTTGCAGCAACATGGACCTGCTTGCTCACGTGCCCGATCGCACGGTCTTCGCAGACGGTACCGACATTTGGGGTTTTGTCGACCTTAACTCCAATCGCGAGTACGCGATTATGGGATACAGCACGGGAACAGCCGTCTACGACCTGGCGAATCCCGGAGATCCACGTGAAGTCGGATTTATTAATGGCCAGCGTACGACGTGGCGAGATATCAAGATCTACCAGTATTGGAATGGTAGCGAAAACCGCTGGAATGCGTATGCCTACGTCACGGCGGACAATGCCTCCGATGGACTGGTCATTATCGACCTGACGGAGTTGCCTCACCGCGTCTCGAATGTGTCCACCTATAACAGCGATTTCCTCGAAGCGCACAACGTCTACATTACGAAGACAGACTTCGCGACCGGCCTTGCGCTCACAGCCGACACACCGCTTCTAGTCATTGCCGGGTCCAATAACTCTGACGGCCGCTTCCGTACTTACTCGCTCGACAATCCTGTCTCGCCGGCATTTATCGCAGCACCCACGACGCCTCCGGGACAGGCCGGTAGCGATCGTCTCTATATGCATGACGCCGCATCGATGCTTGTCATGGGCGCGCGCAAGGACACGCAGTGCGCGAATGCGGCCTCTTCAAGCTACTGCGACGTTCTGTTCGACTTTAACGAGTCGACGGTAGATATCTGGGACGTCACCGATCCGTCAGATCCCGTACGCCTGAGCCATGTGCCCTACTCGAACAGCCGCTATACGCACTCGGGCTGGTGGTCGGAGGACAAGCAGTACCTGTTTGTCCAGGACGAACTCGATGAGCGTGACCGCGGCCTCGTCACAACCTTGCGGGCATTCTCGATCAGCGACCTGCGCAATCCAACGCTTGTCGGCACGTGGACCGGACCGACGCGTGCAATCGATCACAATGGCTTCGCGCGAGGCAATCGCTACTACATGTCGAATTATTCGCGCGGCCTCACGGTTCTGGACATCACTACCCCCGCCAACCCCGTGACGGTAGGCCGCTTCGATAGCTATCCGGCGTCCGATGGTGTGGGATTCCCCGGCGCGTGGGGCACTTATCCGTTCCTGCCAAGTGGCAATGTACTGATCAGCGATATCGACAGCGGTTTCTACGTTGTCAGCGACAACACACTGCACGGCGACGCTGGAACGCTTTCATTTGTCGCGGCTTCCTACGGTGCCGATGAGACCCAGACCGCCGCAGTCACGGTGCAACGCGTTGGCAGGTCGGACGGTGCAGTCTCCGTCAACTGGGAGGTCATAGGCGCCAATGCGTCGTTTGCTGACGTGACCGCGACGAGTGGGACTTTGAATTGGGGCGCCGGAGACTCGACCTCCAAGACGATTAACCTCGGTCTCAACAACGATGGCACAACCGAAGGCATCGAACGCTTGCTCGTTCGGCTCACGGCTCCGACGGGCGGCGCAAGCTTGTCATCGCCGAGTATCGCGAGCCTGTATATCAGCGACCCGGGCGATACACCGACGGTCGAGTTCTCGGGCCCCGCTATTGGAGTCACAGAACGCGGTTTCGGTGCTGTCGTCGCTGTCGCACAACGCCACGGCAGCGCAGCGGGTGCTGTCTCCGTCGATTTCTCAGTCACCGGCGGCGATGCAACAGCCGGCGTCGATTACACAGGTCCGGCAGGCGGAACCCTGACCTGGGCGGATGGCGACGCCGACCCAAAGACCATTGACTACGCCATTGTCGACGACGGCATCGGGGAGGCCGGTGAGTTTTTCGAACTGACCCTGAGCAATGCAGCAGGCGGCACGATCGCTACGAACGGCGTGTTGCGAGTCGATATTCTCGATGGCAATGGGTCGAATGTCGCGCCGAACGCAATTGCCGGAACAAATCGATCAGTTCCCGGTGGAACCGTGGTCGCGCTGGACGGCAGTAGCTCGAACGATCCGGATGGCGATACGCTGACTTATGCGTGGACCCAGACGATGGGTCCCGCGGTCACGCTGAATAACGCGGATACAGCAAGCGCATCATTCACGGCGCCGGACTTATCTTCGGACACTTTGCTGAGATTCGAACTCGCCGTAACCGACCCTCAGGGTCTCGGTGACTCTGCGTCGGTTGCCATCACCGTAACGACGACGGCACGTACACTTGGTGGCGGTGGAGGTGGCGGCGCGGTTTCGCTTTGGTTGCTGGCACTGCTGCTATTCGAACGGATGGGTCTTTATAATCGTCTGTTCGCGATCCGGTCCCGTTGAAATAATATCAACGGACACGCCAGCCAGTTCCTCGATACGCGCCAGGTAAGCACGCGCTTTCTCGGGTAAGTCGTTGAAGTTGGTCACGCCAACCGTCGATTCCTGCCAGCCAGCCCACTCTTCATAGATCGGTTTGCACTCCGCAAAACGATCTACAACGACGGGCAATCCGGAAATCGGCTCGCCATCGATCGAGTAGCCCACGCATATCTGGATAGTCTCGAGCTCGTCGAGAACGTCCAGCTTGGTGACGCAGAGACCCGAGACGCTGCTGTTAACGATCGAACGGCGCAACGCCACGGCATCAAACCAACCGCACCTGCGCGGCCTGCCTGTCGTCGCGCCGAACTCCGCGCCGACCTTGGCGAGATGTGCGCCGTAGTCGTCGAATAGTTCTGTCGGGAATGGCCCGGCACCGACTCGTGTCGTATAGGCCTTGACGATTCCCAGGATGTAGTCGAGGTTTCGCGGACCAATTCCGGTGCCAGTGCTCGCAGCCGCGGCAACCGTGTTTGAGGAGGTCACGAACGGATAGGTGCCGTGATCGACGTCAAGGAAACTGCCCTGCGCCCCCTCGAACAGGATGCTTTTATCGGAGTCGGCGAGATCATGCAGGACCTGGGTAACGTCTGCGGTGACGGGAGCGACAATCTCCGCATAGCCCATCGCCTCATCGAGGGTCTTCGCGAAATCGACCGTGTCCGCCTTGAAATAGTTCTTGAGCAGGAAGTTGTGGTAGTCGAGTACCTCGCCGAGCTTGGCCGCGAAATTCTCGCGCACAAACAGATCGGATACCTTCAGCGCGCGCCGCGCAACCTTGTCTTCATAGGCCGGGCCGATCCCTCGTCCCGTAGTGCCAATCGCGCTGGCCCCACGAGCCTTCTCGCGGGCCGCATCGAGAGCCACATGTGATGGCAGAATGAGCGGGCATCCCGGACTGATAAGCAGCCGCTCGTAGACCGGTACGCCGCTTTCGATCAGTGCATCTGCTTCAGTGATCAGTGCATCGAGGGCAAGCACAACGCCGTTGCCGATCAGGCACTGGACACCGTCTCGCAAAATGCCCGACGGGATCAGGTGTAATACGGTCTTTTCGCCGCCAATCACCAGCGTATGACCCGCGTTGTGACCACCCTGGAAGCGCACAACAGCCGCTGCGCGATCCGTCAACAAGTCGACGATCTTTCCTTTGCCTTCGTCGCCCCATTGAGTGCCGATGACAACTACGTTCTTACCCATGAGATTCCTGCATCTTTATCGGCAGCGCCTAGCCGCGCACGAAAAACAGAACGGCGACCCCGATAGCCATGACCACGAGGCCTATATTGCGAATATGATTGTCACTCAGGCGAGTGATTTCCGCCACCATCTGGCGGTATTTCTGTGGTGAGATAAACGGCAACATGCCCTCGATAATGAGCACAAGGGCAATTGCCGTGAAGATCTCGGTGGCTATTACTCACCATCCGACTGGTTCAGGTATCGGAAGAATTCATTACTCGGGTCGAGAATGAGAACATCACCGGACTTGCCGATTGAATTCTTATAGGCGTTTATGCTCCGATAAAACGCATAGAACTCGGGATCCTTATTAAAGGCGTTCGCATACGTTTCGGCGGCTTGCGCATCGCCAGCGCCACGAATGATCTGACTCTGGCGATTCGCGTCGGCAAGAATCACCGTACGATCCTTCTCCGCAGTCGATGAGATAAGCGCAGCAGCCTCTCGACCTTCAGCACGTGTCTGCGTCGCCAACTGCTGGCGTTCGGCACGCATCTGCTCATAGACCGACTCCCTGACGCGAGCGACAAACTCGACCTGTTTGACGCGAACATCGACGATCTTCACGCCAAGTCCTTCCGCAGTAGGTCGAGCTAGATCAACTACGTCGCTCATCAGCTCCATGCGCTCGACCGATATAGCCTCCCTGGTCGAACGTTTACCGAATTCCGTTACGACGGAGTTCTTGATGATCTCCCGCAGGCGCTCAACCGCGGCGACCTGCGACCCGCCCGTTGCTGTATAGAACGCAACCTCATCGACAATTCGCCATTTCACAAAGAAGTCGACTGTCATGTTCTGGCGATCGAGCGTAAAGACCTCCTGCGGGGCATCGTCAATCTTCAGGATGCGCCGCGGAAATTTGCGGACCGTCTCGATGATCGGGATCTTGAAATTCAGCCCGGGTTCGTAGTTGGCCTGCCTCACCTCGCCAATTCTGAGCTTGATGGCCAGTTCTCTTTCGTTGACCGTGAACGCCGACAGACCGACCACGACCACTACGAGACCGACGACAAAAAGTACACCAAATCGAATGTTAGTCATTGTCGCGACCTCCGCGCACGTGGGTCATCATCGTCTTGACCGGTATCTGACGGCCTGAGCTGGGATGAACTTCCGGACCCACCTCCCGAATCCAGAGTTGGCAGGTTGATACCTGCCCGGCCGAGAATGTCACTCAGCGGCAGCATCAACAGGTTGCCGCTTCCATCCGTGTCGATCACGACCTTTGCCGACCTGGCATAAACTTCCTCGATCGCTTCGATGTACAGGCGGTCACGTGTCACGCGCGGCGCCTTCTGGTATTCGGTCAGCAGTGCCTCGAAACGCGCTGCCTCACCTTCGGCATCAGCGATCACCCGCTCACGATACGCCTCGGCATCCTGCAGGATGCGCTGCCGCTCGCCGCGTGCCTTCGGCACGATGTCATTCGCGTAGCGCTCCGCTTCAAGCTGGTAGCGATCCTGATCGTTCCTGGCACGCTGAGTGTCGGCCACGGCCTCTTCAACGGCCGACGGATAATTAACCGTATTAATATTGATCGAAGTAACTTCGAGGCCGGCGCCGTAGCCGGTCAAGGTATCCTGCAGTTCCTCAATCGTGCGCGCCGGGATTTCCCCTCGTCGCTCACCGATCAGGGATGCCAGCGTGCTGGTACCGACCACGCTTCTTAGTGCGCTTTCGGTCACGTCCTGCAGCGTCTGCTCGGGATCTTCCACATTGAAACTGAAAGCCACCGGATCATCTCGGCGATACTGCACGGCTATGTCGATATATACGTACCACTCGTCTGCAGTTAGCATCTCTGTCGAGTAGTTGAAGTCGTTTACTTCGAGAGTATTCACAACATCCACTGATTCGATCGGGTATGGCATGTGCCAGCGCAGACCCGGCAGCGTTACCGGTTCGATGAACTTGCCGAAGCGCTGTACCACGCCACGCTCTGCCTCATCGACGCGGTAGAAGCCCGTGAGGCCCCACGCGATCAGCAGCATTATTACCAGGACGATGCCGCCGGCGCCTCCGCCGCCGCCGCCGCGGCCGCCGCCACCGAGGATGCTGCCAAAGCGTCGTTGCCAGTCCTGTACGATTTGATCAAGGTCATTGGGTTCGTCCCCGTCGCGTTTCCACGGGTCCTTACCATTGCCATTTTCATTCCATGCCATAGTGTTATTCACTCATTTGCGGCCGGAGCCGATTTCGTAATCGGAGCCGGTACCAGTTGATCTTCGGCGAGATTTTCATGCTTTAGGAACCGCCGCAAGTCCTTTTCTGCCATTTTCAATTCCAGCAGCCAACCGCCTTCCTCGAGAACTTCCTCATTAAGGACCGCGCCAAGCTCAAATAGTTTGGCGCGCTGCCGTCCCTGGGCCGATTCCAGCTGTATGAAGCGGTGCACGGTTTTCTGCTGCAGGCGCCTGGCGATGGCTTCTTTGAGCAGTGACAGGCCATCGCCTGTGGTCGCGGATATCCAGACTGCGCGCTCCTCTCCTTCCCGATTGCTGCTCATGCGCGGCTGGCGATCCAGTTTGTCGATCTTATTGTACACCCGGATCTGCGGCACCTGGTCGGCGTCGAGTTGTTTGAGCACCGAGTTGACCTGCCGTACCCGTTGCCAGCGATTCGAATCACTGGCATCAATGAGATGCAGGATCAGGTCGGCCTCTCGAGCTTCCTGCAGCGTGGATCTGAATGCTGCGATGAGCTCATGTGGCAAGTCGCGCACAAAGCCGACGGTATCGGCCAGCACAACATGCTTGCCCTCGGGCAGATCAAGGCGTCGAACCGTCGGATCGAGCGTAGCAAACAGCTGGTCTTCGACATACACGCCCGCATCGGTTAACGCATTGAACAACGTTGACTTGCCCGCATTGGTATAACCAACCAGCGCGACGGTCGGAATCTCGGCACGCATGCGATTCCGGCGATTCATCGTACGGCGCGTATCCACGTGGTCGAGACGCTCATGAAGTTGTCGAATTCGCTTGCCAACCAGGCGACGGTCAGTTTCCAGCTGCGTCTCACCCGGGCCACGCAGGCCAATACCGCCTTTCTGGCGTTCGAGGTGGGTCCAGCCTCTTACAAGACGTGTGGACAAATGCTCCAGCTGCGCCAGTTCAACCTGGAGCTTGCCTTCGAAGCTGCGTGCGCGTTGCGCGAAAATATCGAGAATCAATCCGGCCCGATCGAGAACACGGCACTTGAGCTCTTTTTCAAGATTGCGCTCCTGGCTCGGACTCAGCGCGGCCGACGAAATGACGAGTTCCGCGTCGTTTTCGCTGATCAGCGTGCGCAGCTCATCGAGCTTGCCCTTGCCAATGAAGTAGCGTGGATCGGGTTTGCGACGCGAACTGACAAGCTCGCCCGTGATCTCCGCACCCGCAGATCGGGCCAGCTCGCAGAACTCCTCGCGTTCGGACTCTTCGGGCAACCCATCAGGACTCGCGTGGACGAGGACTGCTCGCTCGCCACTTTGCGGTCGTTCAAACAATCACGACCTCCTGCCGGGCAACCGCCGTGTAGACCTAGTCGTCACCGTCTCCAGCTTCGTCGTCCGGCAACGGCAAGCGCACGTTGCGTGACGGAACGACCGTCGAGATAGCGTGTTTATAGACCATCTGGTTCACGCTGTTCTTGAGCAAGACCACGAACTGGTCAAACGAATCGACCTGCCCCTGCAACTTGATGCCGTTGACGAGGTAAATCGAAACAGGGACCTTCTCCTTACGCAGAATGTTCAGGAAGGGATCTTGCAGTGTCTGCCCTTTAGCCATATTGGGTCTCCTTATTCTTATTTATTCGCATGAAAACCGCGTCCCGGTGGCGCCGGGATGCCCAAAATGCGACTTTCAGCCTAAGCGTACAAAAATTCTATCACAGGGACTGCGCCAGAAAACCGGATATAGCGTCTATTCCGCCTCCTTCAAGGGGATCGATCAAAAATACATCCGATTCCGAGCGCAGCCATGTGATCTGCCGTTTCGCCAGCTGCCGCGTAGCGAACAGGGCCCTGTCCCTGGCCTCGTCCAGTGAGCAGTCGCCATCAAGATAATGCCAGAACTGGCGATACCCGACCGACCGCATCGCGGGGCAATCCGCAACGAGATTCGGCCGTTCACGCAGCTGCCGCAGCTCTTCGATGAAACCGCCGTTGGCCATGATGTCGAGTCGTTGCGCGATGCGCTCGTGCAACAGGCTGCGCGGCTCGATATTCAATCCTATCTTGAGGTAGCGAATGTCGTCGCGCTGTGGCGCAGAGTTCTTTTGCCAGACCGAGAGCGGCTTGCCGCTGGATCGGTACACTTCGAGCGCGCGCTGGATACGCTGCCGGTCATTCGGTTCAATACGCCCGGCAGCCTCAGGATCAACCAGTTGCAGATCGGCGTGTAACGCCGGCCAGCCCCGCTCTTCAGCGTCGGCATCGATAGACCGTCGGATAGCCTCGTCGGCGGACGGCAACGCCGCGATCCCTTCCGTTAGCGCCCTGAAATACATCATTGTGCCGCCGACGAGCAGCGGGATACGACCTGCAGCGAATATCTCGTCCATCTCGCGATAAGCATCACGTACGAATTCGCCGGCAGAGTAGCTTTCTTCAGGATCCCGCATATCAATCAGGCGATGGGGTGTGCGTTGCAGCGTCTCTTTGTCCGGTTTGGCCGTACCGATATCCATGCCGCGATAAACCAGGGCGGAATCCACGCTGATGACATCGCAGGGGAACCGCTTGCACAGACTAATGGCGAAGTCGGTCTTTCCCGATGCTGTCGGACCCATCAGGAGTATTGCTGTCTTGCTCAAGATTCAGGCCTAGCGACCGCGCAGGAACAGGCGGTCGAGCTCCGACATCGTAATCGTCGTCCAGGTAGGGCGCCCGTGATTGCACTGATCCGCCCGCTCGGTCGTTTCCATTTCGCGCAACAGCGCATTCATCTCATCGATCGTCAGCAGGCGGTTTGCGCGCACGGAATGATGGCAGGCCATCGTTGCCAGGAAATCGTCGCTTGCGTCATCGACGCGGTTACTCTGCCCGGACTCGGACATATCCGAGAGTACGTCTCGCAACAGCGACTCGACGTCGGCATCCCGCAGCAGCGCGGGAACTTCGCGCACGGTCAGCGTGGTTGGCCCCGAGCGATCGACCACGAGTCCCAACTGCTCCAGCGACTCGCCCGACTGCTCGACCAGGTTTGCCTCATTCTCTGCTACCGAGATCGTCTCCGGCACGAGTAACGGCTGGCGCACGAGGTCGCGATCGTCGTAGCTCTTCTTGAGTTTCTCGTAAGTAATACGCTCATGTGCAGCATGCATATCAACGACGACGAGCCCATCTTTGTTCTCGGCAAGTATGTAGACGCCGGCCAGCTGCGCGACGGCGAATCCCAGGGGGGGCACCTCGGATGCGTGTTCGGGAACGTCTGCGAGCGATGGCGCTGTTGCCATCGACCGGTACGTGGCAAGCGTTTCGCGGACCGCCGCACGCGACGGGCTGGTACCGAGCGGCATGGCGCCCTGGTTAAACACCGCATCCCGCGTCATTGGAATCGGCGTGACATCATGCCCGCCCGGCCGCGTGTCTTTGAGTGCAACTTCGACAGCCTGCGACACGACACCGTGGATACGCCGCCCGTCCCGAAATCTCACCTCGTGTTTCGCCGGGTGTGCGTTCGCGTCTACGCCTGCCGGGTCCATTGTCAGATTCAGCACGTACGCCGGGTAGCGTCCGTGGAACAAAACATCTCGATAGGCATGTCTTACTGCATGCGCGAGTGTCTTGTCCGTCACGCTGCGGCCATTGACGAACCAGTACTGCAGGTCAGGCTGACTCCGGTTGAACGTCGGCAACGCGATCCATCCCGAAAGTGCGATGCCTTCGACTTCTCGTTCGAGGTGGACACACTGCTCGGCAAACGCGTCGCCGCAGATCTTCGCCACGCGCTGCCGCTGAGTCTCGTCATCCTTCGCAGCAACGAGCTGCAGGACCGTACGTTGATTGTGAGTCAGCGTGAACGCGATTTCCGGTCGTGACAGCGCCAGCCGCCTCACCCACTTTTCGATATGACCGAATTCGGTGCGCTCCGTGCGCAGGAAACGACGCCGGGCAGGCGTGTTGTAGAAAAGATCGTGAACTTCGACCGTCGTGCCTTGCGGATGCGCGGCCGGCGCGGGGGAACTGACGTTGCCGCCATCGGCTTCAACCTGCCATGCAGTGTCTTCATCGATCGATTGGGAGCAAAGCACAAGCCTCGCGACCGAGGCGATACTGGGCAACGCCTCGCCACGAAAACCGAGGGACGCCACCGCCTCGAGATCGTCAAGGCTGGAGATCTTGCTGGTCGCATGCCGCGACAATGCGAGATCGAGCTCAGCCTTGTCGATACCTTTGCCGTCGTCACGAATGCGAATCAGCTTCCGACCGCCGGCGACGACATCGATCCGGACTGACTGCGCCCCGGCATCCAGGCTATTCTCGACAAGCTCCTTCACCACGGAAGATGGCCGCTCGACAACCTCGCCGGCGGCGATCTGGTTGATCAGGTGACTCGGGAGTTGCTGGATGGGCATCCGGCCGATTATGCCGGAATATCAGCCTCCGGCGAAGATCGGGATGCTCAGCGTCTGGCCGACGCGGATTTTATCGCTGGAAAGCTTGTTGGCCCGACGAATGTCGGCTGCCCTGACGTTATAGCGTTCCGCAATCTGCGAAACCGTGTCGCCGCGCGCAACCACGTAACGCACCTGCCTGGCGGGCTGGCGCTTGAGGTCCATCGCTATCTGCGTATCGGGCGGCGGATTCGTATAGTAATAGTCGCGCACACCGGCGAGAATCGCGTTCGCCAGACGCGCCTGGTATTTCTTGTCGCGGAGCTTCTTCTCTTCAGTCGGGTTGGAGATAAACCCTGTTTCAACCAGGATGGACGGCATCTCCGCCGACGTCAGCACGGCCAGGCTCTTCTCTCTGACCTTGTGGCTGTGCATCTTGGCGACACGGCTGAGCTGCTTGCTAACGCGATTGCCAACATCATTACTCGCGCTCAGCGCCGCGCTCTGCGACAGGTCATACAGAACAGAAGCCAGGACCGGGTCCTTGTCATTGAGCGACACATCGCCGACCTTGACGGTTTCCCTGTTGCGCCGAGACAGGGTCTCGCGAGCAACCCGATCAGCCCGATCGAGGTTCAAAGCGAACACTGATGCGCCATTGGCGCGCGAATCGCCGAATGCGTCGGCATGAATCGATATGAAGAGATCGGCATCCTTGCGCTGCGCAATGTCGACCCGATCTTTGAGATTGATGAATACGTCCCTGTCCCTGATCAGCAATGCGCGCATGCCCGGCTCGGCATTGATACGCCGCGCCAGTTCCTTGCTGACAGAAAGGACAATGTCCTTTTCTTTCGCGCGCCGCCCTGACGAACCCGGGTCATATCCGCCGTGGCCAGCATCGATCGCGATCACGATATCGCGGCC
>CAZKZE010000012.1:0-47054 GCA_964557165.1 uncultured Woeseiaceae bacterium | reverse complement strand
GGTCGGCACGGCGATAACAAATCCGTCGATGTAGCTCATAACTCTTGTCCTGGGGTTATATCGGCAAATGGCTGCAATGGGTCAGTAGCAGCCCCTCGTAGAGTATCACTTGACCGGCAGGTTTCGAGGGCGAAGCAGCCCTTCGACAACGGCAAGTATTGGCCGAAGGATGCCGCTCGTGCATCCACCGTGCCTGTTCCACCGAGACACACGTGTTTGTTCGTGAACAGAATGGGGTAAACTGCGCCGCTGCAGCGACATTGGAGCTCAAAAGTGGCGTTACCTGAATGCGTAGAAGTGACTACGGGCGAGAACCCGGTTGGCAGCGTAATCTGGCTGCACGGCCTGGGCGCCGATGGCCATGACTTCGAGCCAATCGTCCCTGAGCTCCGCCTTTCAGCTGATCTGCCTCTGCGCTTCGTATTCCCGCATGCGCCAATGCGCCCCGTGACGATCAACGGGGGCATGTCGATGCGTGCCTGGTATGACATCGTTAGCCTCGACGCAGAGGGTCGCGCCGATGCGGCTGGCGTTCATGAGAGCACCGGCTTGCTCAATGATTTGATTACGCGGGAAGTGGAACGCGGAATTCCTGCCGGGAAGATCGTGATAGCCGGGTTCTCGATGGGTGGTGCCGTGGCGATCAATACGGCTTTGCATACCCGGGAGAAACTGGCGGGTCTGATGGCGCTGTCCGCCTACTTGCCGTTGCCGAGCGAGGTTGAGGGCTCGGCCGGCAGCCGTGATCTGCCTGTATTCATGGCGCACGGCTCGTTCGACCCGATGCTGCCGATGCAGTGGGGCCAGATGTCAGCCGAGCGATTGCAGGAGGAGGGTTTCACGCTCGAATGGCATGACTACCCAATGGCGCATGCCGTATGTCCGGAAGAGATTCGCGACATTGCCGCATGGCTGGAAAAAACGTACGGGCCTAAAACGTCAGGCTGAAAACTGCGCCGCCACCGTCGTTCGAGCCCGCGCGAATGAATCCGCCGTGCGCGATCATTACCTGGCGCGCCAGCGCCAGCCCCACGCCGGACCCGCTTTCTCTTGTAGTAAAGAATGGGACAAAGATCTTCGTCGCTGCGTTCGCCGGAATACCAGGGCCGTTGTCGGCTACCTCGATGACAACATTGTGGCGGCGGTTGAGGCGGCCATTCAGGCGAACGACCGGCGCTGCGGTCGATTCCTGTGCCTGCCAGGCATTGCGCAGCAGGTTGATGAGTACGGGTTCCAACAGATCCCGGTCGGCATAGACGTCCAGCTCGCTGGGACTGACATTCATGGAGAACTCGACGTCATCGCGCGGGCACTCGGATTCAGCCAGCCGCACGACCGTCTCGAAAAGGTCGGCAAGGTTGACGCGCTTTTTCTCAGGCGGTGCGAGTCGCGTAATCTGCCGGTAGCTGTCGACGAATTGCACGAGGCTGTCGGACCGCCGCGCGACCGTTTCGATTGCGTCCCGCAAGTCCTCGAGGTCGTCTTCGACGGGCACATCTTTGCGAGCTTTCTCGAGTACGTCGTTGACCACGTCAGCCGCCGTCTTTGCGAGCGACGTGACAGGCGTAATCGAATTCATAATTTCATGCGTCAGTACACGTACCAGGTCTTCCCATGCCTCGGCCTGTGTAGCGTCCAGCTCGGACTGAATGTCCTGCAGCGAGATGAGTCGCTCGCTCTTGCCCGCAATGACCAATTCGGTTGTTGCAAGCGTCAGCTTGTACTCGATACCCTCCACGGAAAATGTAACGAGTTGCCGCATCCCGGGAACGGCTGACGCGACCGATTCGGCGAAACTGAAACCGAACTTGCGCAGGTCTTTCAGTTTTGTCACATGCTCGGCACCGAACAAACGGCGTGCCGCATTGTTCTGCAACGTGATTGACTCGTCCGCATGCAAGGTCATGAGCGGCACGGGGATGTGCTCGATCAATGCGCGCGAACGACGCATCTCCGACTCCTGGTTAGTGCTGCGGTCCCGCATGCGCCGCAGGATGTCGGTGAAGGCCTCGCCGAGTGCCGGAAACTCGGAGCCGTCATTCTCGAAATTGAAACGCTGTGAGTAATCGGCGTAGCGGGCTGCCTCGAGAAAGCGAGCAACCTCACGATTGGTGCGACTCACGTAGCGCCACAACTCGGCCACCAGCAACGCGAGCGCGCCACCGACGAGTAACATGGCGCTGTGGTAGCCGGGTTGCAACAGCAGCCAGACAAAGACAGTCAGCGCCAGCCCGGTCGCTATCACGCGCAGGATAAGCGCAATGACGAAGCGCCTAAATATCATGTTTTTCCATGCGCCGGTACAACGACGCCCTGGTAAGGCCGAGCTCATTGGCGGCGCGTGAAATATTGAAGCCATGCTTGCGCAGGGCTTTGAGAATCGTCTCTTTCTCCAGGTGGTCGAGGTTGAGAATAGTCGGAATCGAGGATGCAGGCGCGGCTTCCGGGGCGACTTCACTCGAGTAGTCGAGTTGCAGGTCGTGCGGCTCGATAACCTCGCTCGGCGCGAGAATGACGGCACGTTCGACGGCGTGGCGCAGCGAACGCACGTTCCCCGGCCAGGCATATTCGAGCAGCGCAGTCTCTGAGGCCGGCGTGAACGATCGCCGCTTCCCGCCATACTTGCGCGAGAACAGCTCGAGGTAGTGCCACGCGATCGGCATGATGTCGTCCCTGCGATCGCGCAGTGGCGGCATCTCGATTTCGACGGTATTCAAACGAAACAGCAGGTCAGGACGAAAATACTCGGGGTCCCGCAAGCGGGAGGGCGGCAGATTGGTCGCGGCAATGATGCGCACGTCAAATGCTTCCGCCTGGTTCGAACCGACCGCCGTAACCTGCCGTTGTTCGAGTACGCTCAATAGTTTCGCCTGCAAACTCAGCGGCAGGTTGCCGATTTCATCGAGAAACAGCGTGCCGCCATTCGCTGCCTGGATTCTGCCAATGCGGTCTTGATCTGCATTCGTGAATGCGCCCTTGCGGTGTCCGAACAACTCCGATTCGAATAGCGACTCACTGATCGACCCCATATCGATCGACAGGAATACGTTCCGGGCCCGGGCTGACTCGCGGTGCAGCTCGCGGGCGATGAGTTCTTTGCCGGTGCCGTTCTCCCCGAGGATCAGAACATTGGCGTCGGTGGGGCCTGCCCGCCGCACGAGATCCATCACCGACTGCAGCTGCGCCGACTCGCCGATAATGTCCCTGTCGGCCGGGCCTGTCTCACGCATCAGGACTTCATTCGTTTGCCGGAGCGTCTCGGTTTCTTCGCGGCTCTGCCGCAATTTGAGTGCCGCCGAAATCGTCGCGACAACTTTTTCGTTCTGCCAGGGCTTCGCGACGAAGTCAGTCGCTCCCTGCTTCATCGCATCGACCGCGGTGTTGACGTTGCCATGTGCGGTGATCATCACGACGACGGCCTCGGGGTCGATCTCGAGAATTCGTCCGAGCCAGTAGAGACCCTGTTCGCCCGAGGACTCACCCGGGCCGAAATTCATGTCCAGCAGGACGACGTCGATGTCATTGGCCGCCAGTAGTTCCGGTACCTGCTCGGGATCGCTGCAAGTGACGACATTGCCGAACTGGCGCCTGAGCAGCAGGCGGCCCGCGGTCAGGATGTCCAGGTCGTCGTCGACGATGAGAATATTGCCGGTTTTGCTCATTGCACCTCGCGGATAGTGTCCGAAATCGTACATTTACTGTCCGCCAGCGTACAGTTTTTCGGACGTGCACATTTCGAAGCTTAATAAAAACAATAACTTAAGAGTTGGCACGCAGCTTGCTATTTATATGGGCAAAGGCACTGCGCGAGCGAGGACGACAGCGACATCGTGGACAGGATCAGGAAAATCAGTGAAGCCAGGGAGCCCGCAGGAATGGGGGTTTCGGGGCAGGGAATGGATCGGCGCGTGGAGAAGAAGACGTCTTATGCACGCCTCGGTGCCTACGCGGCGGCCGGAATCGCTGCCCTGCTGTTTGCCTGGTGGTTCGTCGATACGCTACTCGGTGGCCGCAGCCTGAGCGTCAATTCCCAGCGAATCACCGTCTCGGACGTGACAGTGGGTACCTTCGAGGACTTCATTCCGCTGCGGGGCCGCCTCGTGCCGCGGAGCACTGTCTACCTCGACGCCATCGAGGGTGGGCGCGTCGAGCAGATTCTCCTTGAAGACGGAGCAATGGTTGAAGCCGGCGACATGATTGCGGTCCTGTCCAACACTAACCTGCAGCTCGAAGTGCTCGGGCGCGAAGCGGCTGTGACCGAACAGCTCAACAACATGCGCACGATTGAGTTGCAACTCGAACAGAACCGGCTGGCTCACAAGCGCAATCTCGTCGAGATCGACTACCAGATCACGCGCTTGAGCCGCGAAATAGGCCGCCAGCGGGAGTTGATCTCGAAGAACCTTGTGTCGCAGTCGACGCTTGATCAGCTCGAAGACGAACTGACCTATTATGAAAATCGCCGGGAGGTCACGCTCGAAAGCCAGGCCACCGACGCACGTATGCAGGAGCAGCAATTGCTGCAGCTGCAGGAAGCCGGGGCACAACTTCAGGCCGGATTGGGATTCGCTCGTGAGAACCTTGCGGACCTCAGTGTCCGAGCGCCGGTGTCCGGCAAGCTCTCCGGCTTCAATATCGAGATCGGCCAGTCAATTACCCGCGGTGGTCGGCTGGGTCAGATCGACGACCCCGACGGCTACAAGCTGAACGTCAGGATCGACGAGTACTATCTCGGTCGCGTTGATCTGCAGCAGGTCGCCATGGCTGAACACAATCGCCGCGAACTCGGGCTGCAGGTCTCGAAGATCTACCCGCAGGTCACGGATGGCCAGTTCGAAGTGGATATGCGTTTCAACGACGACCCGGTTGGTCTGCGCCGTGGGCAAACACTGCAGGTCAGGCTGACCCTCGGCGACAACACCGACGCGGTACTCATTCCTAACGGCGCTTTCTACCAGGAGACGGGCGGCAACTGGGTATTCGTCGTTGCACCTGATGGCAGCGAAGCGATCAGGCGGACTGTGCAACTCGGCCGCCGCAACACGAATTTCATCGAGGTACTCGACGGGCTCGAGCCCGGCGAGAAAGTCATTACATCACCGTACACGAGCTTCGTCGGCATGGACCGGCTGAACCTCGACGACGAATAACGAACTTTGACAGGGGAACAGCCATGCTGAAGCTACACAATTTGTACAAGGTATACCGCACCGACGAAGTCGAAACCGTGGCGCTGAACGGCGTCAACCTGGAAATCGAACAAGGCGATTTCGTCGCCATTATGGGTCCGTCCGGTTGCGGGAAGTCGACGTTGTTGAACATCGTCGGCATGCTCGACAACCCGACCGAGGGCGACTATTTCTTCTTCGACGAAAACGTCGCGCCTTATAACGAGTCGGGCCGCGCCGCGATCCGCAAGCAGAACATCGGCTTCATCTTCCAGAGCTTCAACCTGATCGACGAGCTCACCGTTGCAGAGAACATCGAGCTCGCGCTGCTGTATCACAACATGCCGGCGGCCGAACGCAAGCAGCGGGTTGAGAACGTGATGGACCGCATGGGAATCGCTCATCGCGCGAGTCATATGCCGGGCCAGCTGTCCGGCGGGCAGCAGCAGCGTGTCGCAGTCGCTCGCGCCGTGGTCGGCGACCAGCCGCTCATCCTGGCCGATGAGCCGACAGGCAACCTGGACTCGGTGCATGGCCAGGAAGTCATGGATCTCCTGCGCTCGCTGAACAAAGAAGGTACGACGATCGTTATGGTGACGCACTCGCCGTCACATGCCGACTACGCGCACCGAACAGTCAATCTGTTTGATGGTCACATTGTCACCGAAAACACTCGCGCCGCATAGAGCGCGCCGGACGAATTCCAACGGGGAATACCATGTTTTGGAACAACGTAAGAATCGCCCTGCGAAACCTGCGCAAGAACAAGCTGTTTGCACTGGTCAACATCCTGGGCCTCGCACTGGGCCTGACGATTTATGTGTTCGGCGGGCTGCTCGTCAAGTATGAGCGTACCCACGACATGTTCTTTGCGAACTCCGCGAATATCTACACGATCGGATCGATTGCTGCGCCGGACCTGAACGTCGGCGTTGACAAGTTCAACGCGACCTTTACGACGGTCGGACCGATCATCGAGGCCGAGCTCCAGGACGTAGAACTCGTGGCCCGTACCGTGATGAGCGAGTATCTGCTATCGGTCGAGGACAAGAGCTTCTACGAAGGAATTCGATTTACCGATGCAACGTTCCTGGAGATCTTCGACCTCGATTACATCCAGGGCGACTCGACGGCATTGCAGGATCCTTCCGGATTACTGCTCACGGAGTCTTCGGCGATCAAGTACTTTGGCCGCACCGACGTCATGGGCGAAACGATTACCTTTGACAACGAGTTCGATTTTCATGTCACGGCGGTAGTAAAGGATGTGCCGCTCAACTCGCATTTGTCCTCGTCTATCGTGATGGATAACGGGTTCACATTCGTACTTCCAATCAACGGACTCAATCGCATGCGCGAGTGGGACCTGGCTGGCAACTGGAACAATCTGTCGATTGGCAACATGACCTATGTCCTGCTGCCCGAGACACTGGGCGAAGATTGGCTGAATGCGCAGGTCGACAGCATTTATGAACGACTCGTGCCCGACGACCAGAAGCAGGTCATCGCGGATCTCACCGTTGCGCCGATGCAGCGTGCAAACCTGGCAATCTGGGACATGATCGGCATGCCCGTCATCGCGGTTGTCTCGCTGCTGAGCTTCCTGGTGCTCCTGGTCGCGTGCGTCAACTACACCAACCTGGCGACCGCGCAGTCGCTTGGTCGCAGCCGCGAGGTGGGAATGCGCAAGACGATGGGCGCCAGCCAGCGCCAGCTGCTTGCCCAGTTCCTGATTGAAAGCCTGGTAATCGCTTCTATCGCGATGATCGTGGCAATCGCGGCGCTGGAGATGATCATTCCGTTGTTCAACAATATGGCGAACAAGAGCCTGAGCCTCAATTACCTGGCTACGATGCCCTGGCTGGTGCTCACGACCTTCATGGTCGGCCTGCTTGCAGGAATGTACCCCGCCTGGCTGATTACGCGGGCGAGCCCGATCGACGCGTTGCGCGATATGGCCCGCAAGGGCAAGAAGGGCGCCAGAATGCGCTCCATCATGATCGGCGCACAATTCGCGATCTCGGCGTTTATGCTCGCCATCGTGTCGATCGTCTACATGCAGAATGAAAAGGTGAAAGAGTCGAGCTATGAATTTCCCCGGTCCGAAATCTATACGATGGACCGCCTGTTTGTCGAAGGTATCCAGGATCGGCTCGACACACTGAAGCATGAACTCGAGGCATTGCCGAATGTCTCCAATGTTGCGTATTCCTCGCAGGTGCCGTTCGAGCAAAACAACTCGCAGCGGGGCGTCTCGCTGAAGCCTGGTGACGAGGCCGGGCAGGTCAACCTGCACACGATGGATATGTCGCCTGATTTCCTGAAGACATACGATATTCCGCTGCTGGCCGGTCGCACGCTGGACAGGAATATTTCGCAGGATGTCTGGAAAGAGGATGCCGAGATCGTCAATGTTGTCATCAACGAACTCGCTGTCGAGAACCTGCAATTCAGTACGCCGGGCGAGGCGATCAACCAGCGTTTCTATCGGCTCGACGAAGACGGCAATAGCACCGAGTACATCGTCGTAGGCGTCGTGCCGACGCAGAACATCATCGGACTGTTCAATGAAGTGAAGCCCTGGATGTTCACCTACGATCCGGAATCGCTGCGTATCGGTTCGATTCGCATTACCGGCGGCAACATCATGAGCACGGTGGAGCAGATTGAAGCTGCCTGGAAGCGCGTTATTCCCGAGTATCCGATCCAGGGGCAGTTCCTCGACGCGGTGTTTGACGATGTCTACAACATCCTCAAGTACATGAACATGGCGCTCGCCGGATTCGCATTCATAGCGCTGGCGCTGGCATCGGTCGGTTTGTTCGGACTTGCAGCGTTCATGGCCGCGCAGCGAACCAAGGAAATCGGCATGCGCAAGGTGCTGGGCGCCAGCACGGCCCAGATCGCTCGCCTGCTCGTGTGGCAGTTTTCGACACCCGTCTTGTGGGCACTGGCCGTCGCATTGCCGGCTGCCTACTTCGCCTCGTCACAGTTTCTGAATTTCTTCGCTGAACGCATCGAGTCACCGGTGTTGACTCTCATCATCGCTGGTGCGCTGGCAGTTACCCTGGCGTGGAGTACCGTGGCTGGCCATGCGATTCGCATTGCTCGCTCGAATCCGATCCTGGCGCTGCGTTACGAGTAGAGACTAATCCTGGAATGACAGGCGCGACTCGCCGGCCTTCTGGCCGGCCGGGTCAAAGCGCCGCTCAGCGACATGCCACGTGCCATCGCTATCCAGAAGTACAAGGGTTGTACAGCGAGTACCGTAATCGGGCATGACGATAAACGGGGCCGTGATGGCATGTGCGGTCCCGAAATCGAGATGGCCCTTCTCAACTTCGGATACTGGCCCTCTGCTGCGGTTATTCATGAGCCGCATGAGGCTGGTTTCGTTGACATTGTCCGCGTCCAGCAATGCCGACAGCTTCTTCTTGATCGATTCGACTTTGTGCCACGGACCGTCAAGCAGGGCGTTGCTCAGCCCGTAGGTTGATGGGCCGAGTGCACGCCTTCCTTCTTCGCGATTGGACAGGTACGCAACATCACCCGCTGTCCCGACAATGAGGTTGAATCCGGCATAGGCATCTTCGTCAACCGTGTCGAGGAATGCTGAAGGCGCCAGGTCGCTTTCGAGGTAATCCGTCACGAGGTGGCCGCGGGAGCGATACTTCGGCGATGGCGGTTTGGCGTCGCGGTAATTGGTCACCGTCGCAAAGCGCCCGTTCCTGTGCAATGCCAGCCAAGTTCCTCCAGCCTGCAGATCACGACCGCCCACGATGCCAGGTTTATCCGGCCACCAGTGCGCATTCTTCGCGGGACGAGCATGAAACTCGTCGCGGTTGGCCGCCAGGATCAGGGGAAACTCAGGGTGTTGTTCAATCGCGAGTACGATCAGGCACATCGTTAGCCACCGTCAATCCAGTGATCGACGAGCCGCCTGGCGATGGATATTCTGAACGGCAAGCCAACCTCGCCCGATCGCAGTTCATCGCGCGAGAACCAGCGTGCATCCTCGAGCTCGCCGTCATTGAGAATGATGTCTTCCGATGCCGCTTCCGCAACAAACCCCAGCATTAATGCGGAGGGGAACGGCCAGGGCTGAGAGCTGTGATACCGCACGTTGCCAACGCGAATGTTGGTCTCTTCATAGACCTCGCGGCGCACAGCATCCTCGAGACTCTCGCCGGGCTCGACGAATCCCGCAATCGTCGAATAACGCCCTTCGGGCCAGTCGACCTGCCGCCCGAGCAGGCAACGGTCGCCGTTCGCAACTAACACGATGATCGCCGGGTCGGTGCGGGGAAATATCTCCTTGTGGCAATCCGGGTTGCAGCAGCGCCTGGTATTGCCCCCGGCTTCCGGCTGTGACGCCGAGCCGCACCTGCCGCAATAGAGTGTGGCGTCGTGCCACAAAACCAGCGCGCGCGCATGCGCAGCCAGGTTGGCCTCATCCGGTGGCAGCACGGTGCCGAGGAATCGCAGGTCCTTGAACTCACCCAGCTCGGCGAACGGGGGGTCGAGCTCGCGAGCTATGGGTATGGCGAATGCAGGCTGGTTGCGAAACAGGCCAAGGAATATGACATCGTCGTCGGTGACAAAGTCGCCGGCTTGTTCGCGCGTGAGTAATGCAGCGCCCGGCGGATCTCCGCCAACCAGGCAGCGGTCGCCCCAGACGGGAACGAAGCGGGCCTCGTCAGCAGCGAGTGCTGCGTCCAGCCAGTCGGAGTCCTTGCGGCGCTCCCCACTGCGGTCGACGAAAGCGCCGGCAAAGACATTATGGTCTTCCATGCGCCGGCAGTGTACCGGAAGTCGCGCCAATCTCGCAGATCGGACAGGTTTTGTTGTCGAGCGCGTAGGCGTCCTGCACGTAGCGGGCGTTGCAGCTATTGCAGGTGGCGAGGTAGAGCTCGTCGTTGTACGAAATGCAATGGAACAGGTTCCACGCCCACTCGAAGTTGAGCTTCGCGTCGTCGTGCAGGAGCAGGTAGGTTTCGTAAGCGCGGCACAGCCGATGGCCGAACTCGACATCCGGGCGTGGCCAGCAGGCACGCACCTCGTTGTTCTCATCGATCCGCACGAGCAGCCCGGCACAGAACAGCGCGACGAGCGTCGTCGCCTGTAACTGGCTCGCCGGATTTTTCACATAGCGCTGCACCTGCCGGGGAGACTTGCCACGGCGGCGTTTGACGCCGGTTTGCCCGCGGTTACGGAAGTAGGTCGAAAAGACCTTGCGAATGCGGTCGTCGGAGAGGCCTGTGCATTCCCGGATAGTACGTGTTCGGGCTTCGTGGCCAATCATGCGCAGTGCCAGTTCGAACTGCCTGCGCTCACCGGCATAACGGTCATCGGTGAGTCTCATTTTTTACCCTTTATGAAAGAAAAAGACCAGATATAGTATTAGAATAGCGTATACCATCCATACATGGTCTCACAATCTAATATATAGTAATTCCAAAAACGCGCCAAAAAGACCTGAACAGGGATGCGAAATTGGCTGGAAGGGAGGTTGTATGGAGTACGAGGGGCTTTCCCGGGATGACCTGGATAACGTCCGGGCGCTGAACCGCGTCTGGCTCACACTGGAGGGCAGTGCCGAGCTGCGCCAGTCAGTCAGGCGGCTGGAGCGACTGGCTGCCACACCGTTTCTCCTGTTTTCGTTCTGCGAACACGATGACAGGAAATGGTCCCGGCTGCTGGGCGAGCGGCGGCAAAGGGACCTGCTCGAGCAGGCAACAACTATCCCTGCGGAGCTAAACGCCTTACAGGTGGCCGGCCTGGGATTTCTTTGGGAGCTGGTTCGCAGGAACCCCTATGTCGCGAGAATTATCAGCGGTGCGTCGGTACGCTGGTGCGAACGAGTGGCTGCGGTGACACTTGTTCAGGTCCTCGACTGTGCCCGCTTCATAATGATCGAACCACGCTTCAAGGAAGAAGCGTCGCTGCAGCGTCGCCTGCTGGCTCGCGGTAGCGCACTGGAACGGGAGACGCGTGAATTTGCGCAGATCGGCGCACTGCAATCTATGTTGACCAATGGCCAGGAGGCACAGCGCCTGCCAGCCGCGGCGTGCCAGATGCCGCAAAAGGCAAGGCAGGTAGCCGACGACGTGTGAAGAAGTCGGCGCGCGGTTACAATACGCCGCCTCATGAGAGCCCTGACAATAAGAAACCTCACCAAGACCTACGCCAATGGCAACCAGGCGCTGAAGGGTATCGACCTGTCTGTCGACGCCGGCGACTTCTACGCATTGCTCGGTCCGAATGGCGCGGGAAAGACGACGGCCATCGGCATCATCTCCTCGCTCGTCAACAAGTCGGGCGGCGACGTCGAGATTTTCGGCCACAACATCGACACCGACCTGGATGCCGCCAAGGCCTGTCTCGGCATCGTGCCCCAGGAGATCAACCTGAATCTCTGGGAGACGGTTGGCAATACGATGATCAACCAGGCAGGTTACTACGGTCTCAGCGGCAAACTTGCGAAGGAACGTATCGAGAAGTATCTACGCGAGCTACGCCTGTGGGATCGCCGCGACGATAATGCGCGCAGCCTGTCGGGTGGCATGAAACGCCGCCTCATGATTGCAAGGGCGCTCGTGCACGAACCGCGGCTGCTGATTCTCGACGAGCCGACTGCCGGCGTCGATATCGAGATTCGGCGTTCTATGTGGGACTTTCTGCGAGAGATCAATGCGGCCGGCACGACGATCATTTTGACCACGCACTATCTCGAGGAAGCCGAGTCACTGTGCCGGCACATAGCGATCATCGATGAGGGCACCATTATCGAGGATGCAGCCATGAGCGAGATTCTGCGCCGCTTGCGCCGCGAGGTGTTCGTGCTCAGCATCGATGGTGCGCTGACAGAAGCGCCGGAACTGCAGGGTTTCGTCACAAAACTGCGCGACGATGGCGAACTCGAGGTCGAGAAAGGGCCCGACACCGATATGAATGACCTGTTCGCAGAATTGCAGGGTCGCGGGATTCGTGTAGCCAGTCTGAGGAACAAGGCGAACCGGCTTGAGGAGATGTTCATGCAACTCGTCGAAAGCAAGGGAGACGCGAAGTGAACCTCGCACTGAACCTGGTCGCGGGCAAGACAATCATCCGCAAGGAAATGGTGCGAGTACTGCGCATCTGGGTGCAGACGATCGTGCCACCTGCCATCACGATGACACTCTACTTCATTATTTTCGGCAACCTGATCGGTCGTCGCATCGGCACGATGGACGGTTTCGACTACATGCAGTACATCGCGCCGGGTCTGATCATGATGTCAGTGATCACCAACTCCTACGGTAATGTCGTGTCGTCCTTCTTTGGGGCGAAGTTCGGTAAGCATGTCGAGGAGATGCTCGTGGCACCGATGTCCTACGCGACGATTATCATTGGTCACGTAGCGGGTGGCGTATTGCGCGGGCTGCTCGTTGGCCTGCTTGTCACGATCATCGCCTTGTTCTTCACGGATCTCGATGTTGCCCATCCGCTCATCATGATTTCGGTTGTGTTGCTGTCGTCGATCGTGTTTTCGCTGGCCGGCTTTATCAACGCCGTATTCGCCAGGAAGTTTGATGATATTTCTATTGTGCCGACCTTCGTCCTGACACCGCTGACTTACCTGGGCGGCGTGTTCTACTCGATCTCGTTACTGCCCGAATTCTGGCAGAACGTCTCCAGGCTGAACCCGATCCTGTACATGGTTAACGCCTTCCGCTACGGCATCCTCGGGACCTCAGATATCGGCATTGGCCAGGCGTATGCGATCCTGCTCGTGTTCGTCGTTCTGTTGTTCTCCGGCTGCATGTACCTGATGCGCCGTGGCATCGGAATCCGGGAGTAAAAGGGCCCTAAACCATGTGTGGTCGGTTCGCCTTTTACTCGCCGAGCGAAGCAGCAGCAGCCCTGTTCGGCGTTTCTGCGTCGATCGACATCGAGCCGCGCTACAACATTGCACCGACGCAGTTCATTGCGGCGATCCGCGACAATGAAGACAAGCAACGCGAACTTGTCATGTTGCGCTGGGGACTGGTGCCGTTCTGGGCCAAGGATCCGTCAATCGGCCACCGTATGATTAACGCACGAGCCGAAACCGTTGCTGAAAAGCCCGCCTACCGTGCCGCCTACCGGCATCGTCGTTGTGTCGTGCTCGCGGACGGATTCTACGAGTGGCACCGGGAAGGCGATATCAAGACGCCCTATTTCATTTCACTCGCGAGTGGCGAGCCGTTTGCGTTGGCGGGTCTCTGGGAGAATTGGGCCGACAGGGAAAGCGGCGAGTCCCTGCAAACGACGACGTTGATTACAACGGAAGCGAACGACTTCATGAAGCCGTTGCATCACCGCATGCCAGTGGTCCTCGAGTCGAACCCGGCAGGGGAGTGGCTCGCCGGAACGAACGACCTGCTGGACGATGTAGCAGCGATTACACCGGCACTTCAGGCCTGGCCAGTCGACCGGCGCGTCAACAACGCGCGCAATGAGGGTGCGGACCTAATCGACGCCGCGGGCGACATCCTGCGCTGACGTAAACGGCCGTACGGATACCAGCAAGGTATGCGGCCCGCCGTGGACGCCAATACCCGTTCCCAGGCCAGTCACGACGAGTTTGCCAATGTCGGATACCTGCTCACGAAGGTGATTCGCAAACTCCAGCGCATCCGATTCGCAAATTGCATGCCCGATGCCAATTTCGACAGGCCTTTTCGGCACCCGCTTCGCGACAAACCTGGCAAAGCGTTCAATGCGCTTGTGCGATCCGAACATAAAGCCGGCCAGGCTAACGCGACCATCTGACGTCGTGCATATGATCGGGTTGAGTCGCAGGAAGTCCGCGATGGATTTGACCCAGGGTGGCAGTCGACCGCCGCGTACCGCGTAGCGCAAGTCGCTGAGGATGGCGTAGGTCCTCGTCAGAGGAACCTGCTTTCGCACAGCGGCCAGCGTCGTTTCCACATCAAGGCCAGCCTCGGCACACTCCGCCGCAAGTACCGCCAGCTGCCCCTGCCCAAGCGAGGCATTGAGCGAGTCAACGACGTGAATTGTTCCCGGCGCGTTGATGCGCGATGCCGCGAGTCGTGCGGCTTCGTAAGTGCCGCTGGCTGCGCTGGTCAGGTTGATTGAGATCACGTCGTCAAAGTGGCTCGCCAGGAACTGGAACTGGCGACGGAAATCGCCGGGTGCGGGCTGTGAGGTCGTCGGGTGATGCGGATTCGACTCCAGCTCAGTATAGAACTCGTCAGTCGTGATGCTTACCTTGTCGAGATAGCCGCGATCGCCGAACTGGATGCGGCAAGGCACCATGTGAATATCGAGACGTTCCATATCGGCATCGCCAATATCTGCCCCGGAATCCACGATAACCGCGAAACGGCGCCGGTCATTGTGCGTCGCGTGTTGCTGGCGGTGCATGTCGTCGGCCTTTTCCGCGCGCAGATCACCAAAACGTCGTGCCGTGTCGAACACGTGCTCCGGCTCATCGACGTGAATATGGATCTTGGCCTTGCGCTTGGTGCCAGCCAGCACCAATGAGTCGCCCAGCTCGGTCAGGGCTTCGCGCAGCTTGCGACGATCGATGTCGGTGCCTGTCACTATGCACTCGGTGCAGTACCGGAATTTGGATACGTTGTCGGCTTCGGCGAAGTCGACAGCAGGCTCGATACTCCCGGCAATCGAGGCATCCGGCATTGGTTCGATCGTGCCGTCTCGCAGGTAGCGCTCCATTCCCGCAACCAGTTCTGCAAAGCCTTTTGCGCCTGCGTCGACCACGCCAGCCTTGCGCAGCACATCCAGCTGATTGGGCGTGTTGGCGAGCGCCTCTTCGACGCGTCGCATCGCCTCGTTAATGACCGCTGGAAAATATCCCTCCCGTACAGCACTGACCTGGTGGTTCACGCTCTCGGCAAATGCCGCCATGACCGAGAGAATGGTGCCTTCGCGCGGTTTCGACAGGGCGTCATGCGCGTACTCGTTTCCCAGGCTGACGGCTTTGGCGAAAGTGTACGTCGTGAAGCGAGTGATCTCGCCGGCCGAGTCGCTCATTCCCTGGAAGAATTGCGCGACGATCGCCCCGGAATTGCCACGGGCGCCGTCAAGCAAGGTGTCTGCTACTGCTGCCAGTAATGTGCCGAGATGTTTCTCGCCCGGCTTGCCGAGGATGCCGAGAACGGATCCCAGCGACAGGCTGAGGTTGGTGCCCGTATCGCTGTCGGCAACGGGAAACACATTGATGCGATTCAGAAGCTCCTGCTCGGCGAGAACACGATGAATACCCGATGTGAGCGCCATCGCCAGCGCGTCACCGTCGAGATACTTACCCGTTTCTTCCGCCAAGTGACGCCTGCTCTAGTCTCGCGGCAACACGAACGAGGTGCCGTTGTAATTCAGCACGACGCCATCGGTCGTAATCTCTTCCACGATCGGGCCTTCCGCCAGCCGCGAGCCCTCGACCTGTTTGTTCATGTTGATGAAGACGAAGCGATCTTTGGGCGCCTCAGCGAAGACATGGATGTCGACATGCAGCGCCGGCAGCGTCACCCTGCCATCGGCGAGCACTTCGTGAATCGTCGGCAATGCGGCGATGTTGCGCGAACGGCGCGGCGCGGGTGTCGCCTGCGGTGGGATATTCTCGGGCACGGCAGGCGAGGTCTGAGCCGGAGCGGTCTCCACAACGCTTGCGCGAGGCTCCTCGCGAAGCGGGACGTTTCTTCTCGCCTCTTCGACCTGTTCGACAAAATCGCCGTTCTCGGCCGCCACTGGCTGGTTCGCAGCGGGCGCCACACTAACTTCCGTTCGCAACAGCAGCCCGAGCAGCACGGCCAGGTTAACGGCCAGCAGCACACCGAGTATCCATAACCAGCGCGGAGCGCCCTGCTTGCCGTTGCTCGTCGGTACGCCCGCGAACTCCCCCGACCCGTGTTGTTGTCGGTCCGTCTCCGATTTCTTCAGGGCATCAAGTATGAAAGACATTCCTTAGTCCTGTGCCAGTCGTGGAGTGGAGAGCCGCGGCGTCCCTTCAACCGCGAGCAGGGAATTAATGATGATCTGTGTTTGCTGCCCGGCCAGGCCATCGACATCGAGTCGATGATCTCGCTGGAATGTCCTGACGAGCTGTTCGAGTTCCGCATCGAAAGTCTCGGACTGCACATCGGCGCTCGCGTAGCGGCCGTCGATTGCAGCCAGGCTGTTGCGCAGCCACGCGACGTCGCCACCCTGCGAGCCGGGTCCGAGTGAAACCGCTGTCCCGGCTGGTGGCCTCCACAGCAGCATAAACTGGCCGAACCACGCGTCGGTGATATCTGCGACAGCGTGCGTTACACGAACGCCGCCAAGTGAGAGCTCGGCGTTGCCGCCGATGATGCCTGTAAGAACAACCTCGTGGTCGTTGCCACTGCTATCGACGAGCGTGAGGATTGCGGGTCGATCCATCTGGCGAAGCCCGCTCCATGACCCGCGCTGATAGAGACACGTCAGTCCCGCATCGGCAGCCTGGGCGCAGCCGCCGCGACCGCCGGTTCGATACTCGACGCCCCAGGTTTCAAACAATGCAGCCAATGCATAGTCGGTCCCCGTTACATCGCTGGCCATTTTCAATTGTTCATCGAGACTGGGTCCGGTTTCAGGTTTCTGCTCGACCACGGGTTCGACGGGCTTCGGTTCCGGTTCGGGCGGTGTTTCGACTACGGGTTCTTCGGCGACGGCAACCGCCGATACTGGCATCTCGCGCTGGGTAACAGACCAGATACTCGCCGCAATAACAGCGACGCCAATGATGCCGGCAGCAATAGCGGTGCGGCGCACCCAGGGCGAGCGCTCGAAATCGCCGTGTACTTCGGCGGCGGCTCGCCTGATGAGTCGCGGATTTACGCGTCGTGATTCCTGCGCATAGGCGCCAAGCAGAGCACGATCGCAGATTACGTTGATCAAGCGCGGCACACCCTGTGACAGGCGAAACACTTCTTTCTTCGCTCCCCCGTCGAAAACCTCGCCGAGTGCTCCGGCGACCTTGAGGCGGTGCTCGATATAGCTTGCAGTTTCATCCCGCGATAGCGGTTCGAGGTGATAGCGGGCCGTGATTCTCTGCGCGAGCTGTCGCAGGTCATTTCTCGCCAGGAGATCGCGCAGCTCTTCCTGGCCGATGAGAATTATTTGCAGCAGTTTCTGCTTGGCGGTCTCGAGATTGGTCAGTAAGCGAACCTCCTCCAATACGGCGGGCGTGAGGTTCTGGGCTTCGTCAACGACAAGGATCGTGCGGCGGCCTGCGGCATGGGCCTTCAACAGGTGCCGATTCAAGGCGTCTGTCAGTGCTTTTGCGCTGCCCTTGTTGTGCGGCACATCGATATGTAGCTCCTCGCAGATCGTCGCGAGAAACTCGATAACTGAGAGTTGCGGGTTGAGGACAACGGCGACGTCGGCATTTTCCGGCATCTTGTTCAGAAGCAGCGAACGAACCAGCGTCGTTTTGCCCGTACCGACCTCACCGGTCAACTGGATGAAGCCGCCACTTTCGGTGACGCCATAGACCAGGTGAGCCAGCGCTTCACCATGCCGCTCACTCAGAAACAGATAACGCGGGTCGGGCGTTATCGCAAACGGTTTCTCATTGAGTCCGAAAAAGCTGGTGTACATGGTTCCTTGCCACTGGCAGGCGGACTCCCGATTCTACCCCAGAAGTCCGCCCATAGATCAGTCCTGATTCAGCGTTCTCGCTCGCCCAAGGACGTCAGATCCGAAGCGATCGCGGATTTCGTCGACGGTTTTGTCGATGACAGCCTCGGGTTCGCCACTGCCGAACAGGTCGGGCTGGGCAGCCGGGGCGAGGTCGCTGCCCCCGACACCCAGCAGGCGAATGCGCGCTCCCGGGTTGCGGGCCAGCCAGGCACCGAGCAGGTCGCGCGCAACGCCGTAGATGGGATCTGTGCCGTTCGCCGGCGGTTGCGCTTTGCGCTGCCGGGTACAGGTCTTGAAGTCGGCCTGGCGGATCTTGATCTGCACTGTGCCCGCCGCGAGACCGGCTTTCCTGAGTCGCGCCGCGGTGCGCTCCGTCAGGCGCAATAGTTCGCGTTCCATATCCTCACGGGACGCGAGATCCGAGTCATAGGTCTCTTCCGCGCTGATCGATTTCTCGGCACGCGCCGGAACGACAGGCCGATCGTCGATCCCGGCCGCGCGATCGCGGGTCTTGCGCGTGTAGCGTCCGAAGATCGGTTCCAGCATACGGTCCTCGGCAACACGCAGGTCACGCACCGTACTGATACTCGTGCTCGACAGGCGCTTCAGCGTTTCGCGGCCGATGCCGGGAATCACCGCAACAGGCAGGGGATCGAGACGCCGTTCGTAGTCGTCCGGGTAAATCACCGTCAGGCCGTCCGGCTTGTCGAGATCCGAAGCGATTTTCGCGACGAGCTTGTTCCGTGCTACGCCGACCGAGGCCGTAAGCGAGGTTTCATCCAGGATACGTTTCTTGATGTCGGCGGCAATGTCAGCCGGCGGCCCGAACAGTGAGACACTCGCCGTGACGTCCAGGAAGGCCTCATCGAGCGATAGTCCTTCGACGAGTGGCGTGTAGCTTCGGAAGATGGCGAAAATCTGCCTTGACACGGCTCTGTAATGAGACATATTCGGACGAACGCGGAGCAGGTCCGGGCAGCGTCGAAAGGCCTCACGCATTGGCATGGCTGAGCGGATACCGAACTCGCGCGCTTCGTAGCTGGCTGCCGCGACGACGCCGCGGTTGGTCGTCCCGCCGACGACCAGTGGTTTGCCCCGCAGTTCCGGGTTATCGCGCTGTTCGACCGACGCATAAAAAGCGTCCATATCAACATGCAGAATACTGCGTGTTGATTCGCTCATGTCGCTACTGACCGCGTTCTACGATGTAGCGTGCCAGCCACTCGAGTGGTGCAGCCGACTTGCCGAAGTACTCGAGATTAACCAATGCGCTTGCCAACAACTCATCGCAACGGCGGCGAGAGGCGTCTATACCGAAGAGGCCAGGGTAGGTCGCCTTGCCCAGTTTCTCATCGGACCCGGACGGCTTGCCGATGACGAGAGTTTCGCCCTCGACATCGAGAATGTCGTCCTTGATCTGGAAGGCGACGCCGATCGAGCGTCCGAAGGCATCGAGCGCCGACGTCGTGCCTTCATCGACGTCTTCGCACAACAGGCAGGGTGAGACGATGGCCGCATGAATCAATGCGCCCGTCTTTAAAGAGTACATGTGCTCGAGTTCATCGGCTGTGAGTGTCATTCCTTCCGCGGCAAGGTCGCTCGACTGGCCGCCTGTCATGCCGACCGAGCCGCAGGCGTCAGCGACTAGTTTGACGAGCGCGATTTGCGTCTCGGACGATGTTTCACCGGCGCCGGCGAGGACCGCAAACGCGAGCGGCTGCAAGGCGTCCGCGGCCAGGATCGCTGTCGCCTCGTCGTACTCGATATGAACGGTCGGCTTGCCACGCCGCAAATCATCATCATCCATGGAAGGCAGATCATCGTGGACCAGCGAAAACGCATGAATCAGTTCAATCGCGACCGCCGGAGCATCGAGAAGCTTCGGGTCAACGCCGAGACTTTCGCCTGCCGCATACACGAGCAGGGGCCGTACCCGTTTGCCGCCATTGAACACGGCATAACGCATGGCATCATGCAATCGCTCGGGGAGCTGTGACGCAGGTGGCAGCGCATCGTCCAGGCATGCGTCGACGCGTGCCTGGTAAGTTGCGATTCGGTCTTTGAACGCTTCCGGCAAAACCTGTATTCCTGTTGTTTCGGGCCATGTAGCCTACACCGAAACGAGCCACTGTGCGCGGGCGCGGCTGGGCTATAATTCGCGTCCTCTGACGATACTTGGATGGACCTCGACAGCATGCAGGGAACGGCAATCGCACAGCCGAACATCGCACTCATCAAGTACTGGGGTAAGCGTGACATTGAACGCAACCTGCCTGCGGTAGGCTCGATCTCGGTTACATTGCGCGAACTCCATACGCGTATGCAGGTCGACTTTGACGATGCATTGGCCGCAGATGCGTTGATGGTCAACGATGCACCGGATGAGGCCATGCTGCCGCGCCTCGCCTCCTGCCTGGATAGTGTGGCCGGACGGGATCGTCCTGGCGCTCGCATCGTCAGCACCTGCAATTTTCCGATTGCCGCCGGTCTTGCGTCATCGGCATCGTCGTTCGCGGCCCTGACCGTTGCCGCAGCGAAGGCCGCAGGCGAGTCGCTCGACACCGCCAGGTTAGCCAGCCTCGCGGGGCGGGCATCCGGTTCGGCGGCGCGCTCATTGCTCGGCGGTTTCGTCGAACTGGAAAACGCAGGTGATGACATTGTCTGCCGTTCGCTGTGCGGCGCCGAAGATTGGCCACTCACGGTCGTTGTCGCTATTACCGAATCCGGACCAAAACCGGTGGGTTCCACCGAAGCCATGGAAATCAGTCGCCGTACTTCGCCCTTTTACTCAAGCTGGGTCGACCGGCAATCGCATGACCTTGAGATCGCTCGCGCGGCCATCGCCGCACGAGATCTTGAAAAACTCGCAGCAATCGCAGAGCACAACTGCCTGAAGATGCATTCGATCATGTGGGCCTCGAGGCCGCCAATGGTCTACTGGAACGCGGCGACGATGCGGTGCCTGCAGACGGTGCGTCAGTTGCAGGGCGAGGGCAAAGGCGTTTTCTTCACGATCGACGCGGGCCCTCAGGTCAAGGCCGTTTGTTTGCCCGAGCATGCCACCGAGGTCGAGGCGGCGTTGCGCGCGACGCCCGGTGTGACGGACATCATGACGACAGGCCTCGGTGAAGGCGCCCGCCTGGAGAGCCCGGGATGACTGTCGTCGCCAGCGCACCCGGCAAGATTGTTCTTTCGGGGGAATACGCCGTGCTTGATGGCGCGCCAGCGATTAGCATGGCGATCGATCGGCGAGCTGTCGTTACGCTTGCAGACAGTCCCGATGGCCAGTGTGGCCTGACAACACCCGGCTTCTCGGGGGAGGGCAGGTATCGAATCGTCGATGCGGTCTGCGGTGGCTCACGCCCGGCGAAGCACATCGAACTCGACACCCGCGCTTTTGCCGATGATGGCAACAAGACGGGTATTGGCTCGAGCGCTGCGCTGACCGTGGCGCTCATTGCAGGGCTTAACAAGTCGGAAGATGTATTGAATGAGGCGCTGCTGGCGCATCGCGCGCTGCAAGGTGGGGCAGGAAGTGGCGTTGATGTAGCCACCGCCGTTCAGGGTGGCCTGATCGAGTTCGAGATGCGATCGCAGCAATGCACGCCGCTGGCGTGGCCGTCGGGACTGTTTATGCGTGTGATCTGGACCGGTGTCCCGATAAGCACCGCGGCAAAGCTGGAAAAACTCGCGGCGCAGACCGCTCGTCCGTCGCGCTCGGCATTGTCGCTCGCCGCCCCACGCATGGCTGAGGCCTGGCGAACGGGTAATGTCGACCAGATCATGACGGAGTACATACCTTATATAGGCGTGCTGCGGCAATTCAGTGTTGACCACGATCTCGGCATATTCGATGCTGGACATGATCAACTCACGGACGCGGCAATACCTGGCGGTCTCGTGTACAAGCCCGCAGGTGCTGGAGGGGGGGACATCGGAATTCTGTTTGGCAGGAACGAAGCGGAGCTGGATGCGTTTGTCGCGAGTCACACGGACCTGATTCACGGCGTGCTGCAGTGCGCACTGGATCTCGACGGTGTTCGAGTGCAGCAACGATGAGCGATTCGCACATATCCGGCCTGTACAAGCTTGGTGTCACTGAGCGCATTGCCAAACTGCAGGAACTGGGTTGGTTGTCGGATGCTGATGCCGGCCGCCTGCGCGACGGCCTGCACGTCATCCAGCCGGCCACAGCGGATCGCATGATAGAGAACGTCGTCGGTGTCTTCGGCCTGCCATTCGCAATTGCCCCCAATTTCGTCGTCAATGATCGCGAGCACATCGTGCCCCTCGTGGTTGAGGAGCCCTCCATCGTGGCGGGCCTCAGTAACGCGGCGGCGTTGGCGCGCGAGGCTGGTGGCTTTGAGGTCGAGAGCAACGGTTCGTTGCTTATCGGGCAAATCCACATAACCGATGTTCCTGACGCCGACCATGCTATCGCCGCGTTGGAAAAATCAAAGACCGCACTGCTGGAGTCTGCCAACAAGGTTCACCCGCGCCTCGTCGCTCGCGGTGGCGGCGTGCAGGACTTCGAAACGCGATTATTCCAGCTTCCTGACGGTCGGCCGCTCATCGCGGTGCATGTCCTGGTCGATACTTGCGATGCGATGGGGGCGAATCTTGTCAATTCGATTTGCGAGGCGATTGCGCCGGACGTGGCCGCCGCTTGTGAGGGCGAGGTAGCGTTACGCATCCTGTCGAATCTTGCCGACCGGTCTCTGTATACGGCGCGCGCGAAATTCACATTACCCGAAGATGTGCGAGATGCGATCGTGAGGGCAAACGATATCGCTCTCGTCGATCCGTACCGCGCGGCAACGCATAACAAAGGCGTCATGAACGGCGTGGACGCCATGGCCATCGCGACGGGTAATGACTGGCGTGCGATCGAGGCGGGTGCGCATGCCTACGCGGCCGCCGGCGGCCGCTACCAGGCCCTGACACATTGGTCTGTTGCTGAGGACGGTGACTTGCTGGGCGAGATCAAGCTACCCCTGAAGATCGGTACGGTTGGCGGGACACTCGCGAACAATCCTGCCGCGGCACTGGGGCTCACGCTGACAGGCGCGGCATCGGCGCAGGAATTGGCAGAGCTCATGGCTGCCGTCGGTCTTGCGCAGAATTTCGCGGCGCTGCGAGCGTTGGCCACGAGCGGCATACAGGCCGGTCACATGAAATTGCATGCGCGCAGCGTTGCGGCATCGGCGGGCACGCCTGACGAATTGTTTGAGGATGTCGTGGCCCGGCTGATCGAGAGCGGCGAGATAAAGGACTGGAAGGCACGGGAGATTCTCGCGACGTTGCGGGCCGATTCGGCGGGGTCGGATTCGCCGGCCGCGCTGGCGGCAGGCAAGGTGATCCTGCTCGGGGAGCATGGCGTCGTTTATGGACGCCACGCACTTGCGACGCCAATTCCCGACGCTGTCGCGGTCACGTTGAGCGAAGCCGACGCGCTGAGCCACGACCTGCCGACCGAGTTTGTGGACCTGTTGCTCAGCGAGATG
Source organism: uncultured Woeseiaceae bacterium (assembly GCA_964557165.1). GTDB lineage: Bacteria > Pseudomonadota > Gammaproteobacteria > Steroidobacterales > Woeseiaceae > UBA1847. The sequence goes on along the minus strand of CAZKZE010000012.1, from coordinate 23,716 downwards.
GGAATCGAGAACACGAATTGGCGCATCGGCGTCAATTCGCGTCTGCCATTCGGCAAGGGGCTGGGCTCGTCGGCGGCGATTGCAGTTGCCATCGTCCGCGCATTCGACCAGCGGCTTGATCTCGGCCTCGACGACGAACGCGTCAACGCGATCGCATTTGCCTGTGAAAAACTGGCTCATGGGACGCCGTCCGGCGTGGACAATACCCTCTCGACTTATGCGAAACCGATACTGTTTTGTAATGACGGGGGCCTGCAGGTCACCGCGATCGAGATCGATGAACGACCGCCGCTGCTCATCGCCTGGGGTGATGAAACGGGCAGGACGAGCGTGCAGGTTGCTGGTGTGCGGGAACGGCGCGAGCGTGCGCCGGCCCACTTCGACGCCGTATTCGACGAGATGGATAGCCTGAGCCGGCAAGGGGCCGACCTGTTGCGCGCTGGCGACTGGCAAGGCCTCGGCGGACTAATGAATGTCTGTCATGGTCTGTTGAACGCGATCGGGGTGTCCACGCCCGGTCTCGAACGCATGGTTGTTCTCGCGCGGCAGGCCGGCGCTGCGGGCGCGAAAATTACCGGTGCAGGTGGGGGTGGTTCGATCGTCGCGTTGTGCCCCGACGGAATTGCCGTCGTGGAACAGGCGTTACAACAAGGTGGCTACCATACGCTGGTGCCGGGTCGATGGAACGGTCAGTGAACGAGCAGCACAGAGTCGTATCGTCGGAAAGCGAGGAACTCATACTCGTTGACGGAGACGACAATGAGATCGGATTCATCTCCAAGGCAGATGCTCACGATGGTCCCGGTGTCCTGCATCGTGCCTTTTCATTGTTCCTGTTTAATGATGCGGGCGAACTGCTGCTACAACAACGCGCGCCGGGCAAGCGCCTGTGGGGTGGTTACTGGTCGAACAGCTGTTGCAGCCATCCGCGGCGTGGCGAATCCATGCAGGTGGCGACATCACGCCGACTGATTGACGAGCTCAATATCGAAACCGAGCTCGAGCATGTCTACTACTTCTGCTATGAGGCGAACTTCCGCGACACCGGTTCCGAGAACGAGCTGTGCCACGTCTACCTCGGCGTGGTAACCGATCCTGTTCGGCCGAACGACAGCGAGATAGCGGCGATCCGATTCGTTTCCCCGGCAGAGCTCGGTGTCGAACTCGCGAACCACCCTGAGCACTTTACGCCCTGGTTCAAACAGGAATGGGAAGAGCTGCAGACGAACTATCGCGAGCAGCTGGAGCGCTACTGCGACCCTGCCTGAGGATCAGCCGATGTACTTGTAGTACTCGATGCCCAGGTCGGTGAAATGGCGTTCATCGTGGGTGCCGACCTGCTCGATCACGAACTCGTTGTTCGGCGAGTATTCGAGATCGGTCACACGACGCCCATCATGCAATGCCTTGTACTGCTCGAAATTGAGGTCGATCGCAAACTTCATTGCGTCGCCGAAGCGGATCTTGCGCGTCGCTTCGCGCCAGCCTTCGGCCATGAAGAACGGGATTACTTCGGCGGCATCACCGCTGCCATAACCGAGCGTCAGTACTTCCTCGCCCACATCCAGCGACTTCTCTTCGAGCGCCTGCTCAAAGCCGGCCGCCATCCACGCGGGCAGGGCGGCGGTATAAAGATTGCCGAGATCCAGCATCGTGTCGCTGCCCAGCTTCATCTTGTCGAGAATTTCGCGCCGGAAGTGACGTGACGCGCGAAAAGCCCGCAGAGCCGCCATGGTCAGCGGGTAGGCCTCGAAATTCAGTCTCTCGCGATCCGCGAACTTGGCGACTTCGGGTTTCGAGAGCATTTCCTCGAGCATCAGCTCGACGTCGATTCCGGCTTCGTAGCAGTAGGACGCCAGTTCCGCGCGGTCCTCGCCGTTGCCGCGGCTCAGCGCAAACAGGTAAGAGACGGCCCAGCCGGTTTCGGGCATCCGCCGGTAGGGTCGATGCATGAATACATTGCGCAGGGAACGCAGGTACTTGCTCGGGTCGAGTTCGCGCTTCTCGTACATATCGTCGAGCGCGTGCAGGGTCTCGTCGATGTAGCAGGTGGTGGAAAACTTGCCGTTGAAAACAGGGAAGTCCTGCACCTGGTGAGATTCGGAGCGATCCTGGCCGCAGAAGCGCAACATGGGTTTGCGGAAGTCCATGATGCGGTAGTCCGAGGCCGAGCCTGAGCCGACGAGATCGACAACCGCAAGCTGCGGGTCTTCCTCGAGCAGCATCGCCACGGCACCGGCACCCTGCGTCGGTTCGCCCGAGCTGCCGCGCGCGTATTCGGCAATATCGGCGCAGACAACGATCGCCTGTCCGCCCGCACCGTCGAGGGCGAGGTGGCGAATAGCGCCCTTCATACCGTAGACACCGCCCAGGCAGGCATGCTTGAACTCCGGTACCTCGCAGCTGCGCGAAATAGGCGGCAAGCCGCGCGCGACCAATGCCTCGTCAACCATTCCCTTGATGATGATCGCGCCCGCTGAATTATCGGTACTCGATTCGGTGCCCAACCCTAAGAACTTGACGCGTGACGGGTCGACATCGTACTGGTCGATCAGGCGGATGACGGCATTGGCGGCCATCGTGTAGACGCTGTGGTTCGGGCCACGGACGCGGAAACTGCGCCCCACGACCTCACGAATCTTCGGCCACTGGTTATCTGTCCAGTCACACCAGTCCTCCAGCCACACCCGATAGGGCGGGATATAGGCCGCGAGGCCGCTGATTCCGATGGGATGTGTGGTGTGATGAGTAGTCATTGTAGAAATTCGCTATAGCCCGGCGATTTTAGAGTGCCCGGCCTTGTCACTCAACACCTTATTCGACGTCTATGGTGATGACGTCGGACATCAGGGGCGGATCATGGGGGATGTGCAGGTGATCCCCGAGGAGCATCTGCAACGTATGCCGGCCGGGTGGCAAGGTGATTTCCGTCGCCGTGCTGCCATCGCCGAAATGAATATGACGCTCATCTGCCGGTATGGGCAGCCCGAGATCCGGAACGCCCGTGTCGATCAGGAGATGATGGTGCCCGGAATGAGGAGTGTCCTGGCCGGCCGGGGCCACGGTCATTCCCTCGATGCCGAACACAACGCTGATCGGGTTGCTGACCGTCGCGCCATCGGTCGGACTCACAAAGAACACGCGAGCCTCAGCGGCTGACGTGGTGCGTGCCGGCATCGTGGCTGACGCCGGTTCGGGAGCGGCCTCCTCGACCGCAGGTTCACTCGTGTTCCTGTCGCCACATGCGGCGAGCGGCGCGAGCAGAATCAGTGTGGGCAGAATCTTGTTCTTCATTGTTATGCCTCAGGTAGCTTCAGACGGAAACGAGCGCAAACAGCAGGGCGCCCAGCATGGTAAACGTCGCGCCGGCGAAATAGGCGATCACCAGTATAATGTACTTGATAAAGGTGAAGAAGAAGCCCTGGCCGTAGACCAGGCGCATCGCCTTGTAAAGGTAAACAGGAATATAGAAGGATGCCGCGACCAGGATCAGGATTGCGATCGTTTCCAGCCCCAGCACATGGCCAGCGAAACGGGAGAACAGGATCTGCAGCGTCAGTATCAGGAAGAAGAACGAGTGGAAATGTATGAAGAACAACAGGTGCTCGACAAAATACCGCCGCGATAATGGATATAAGGCTTTCAACACCAACGCCATGAACGGCAACAGAACGATCAGCGCAATCGGAATATTGTCCGTCACGAGATTCAGGAGCGTCTTGCCTTCATCCGCTCCAATCCGCTCGCAGGTCGCCTCAAGGCGTTCCTTGGTCAGGCGGCGCTTGAACCAGTCGGGCAGATCATCCTGGCCGCTGAATTCGCACTCCCCGGTTTCGGGATCGATCTGGAAGTTGAGACCGCCTTCATCGTCACCGTAAAGCGTGACATTCACGTCGTCTTCTTCCACGGCTTTCCTGGCATCCTCAGCCTGGTCGGCCGGGATGATGCCTTCAGCAGCCAGTTCGTCGAGAACTTCGTTGACTTCGGCTGCAGCCTCTTCCCGTTTCGCAGCGGCCTCTTCCTCTTCCGCAGCGGCTTCTTCCGGAGTCGGCGGAGGCTCCGGCTCGAACAGCAGGCTCAGATCATCCCGGGGATCGAAAAACGCGACGACAAAGAAGACGACGCTGAGTACGAGGTACATCCGAAAGGGCGGCATATAACGGGCACGCTTGCCCTCGAGATAGTCGCGAGTCAGCCGCCCCGGACGGGCCAGCAGCGGGATCAGGGTGCGCCACAGCCGCGAGTCAAGCTCGAACAGGTCGCCGAAAGCGTCCTGCAATAACTCCCATAAGCTGATCAGGCGGCCGCGAGCGCGCTGCCCACAAGTGCCACAATACTGGCCCCGCAGCTCCGTGCCGCAATTCAGGCAATTCGGGTGATCGGGAAGCTGTGCATCACGTCTCGCCATTGATCAGGCTTTGGTGCCTTTCTTTTTGCTGGCCTTCTTACGCGACGCCTTTTTTGCGGCAGGCTTCTTCTTGCTCGCAGCCTTCTTGCGCGCCGGTTTCTTCGCGGCTTTCGGCGGCGGTGTAACCGGTGGGCCAGCTTTGCTCCCGCCCAGAAATTCGTCCGGCGCAAAGTCATCGACGTCGAGCAGCTCGGCGACTTTCTCATGAAAGTCGCGCAGGCTGTTTGCTTCAGCCTTGCTTATCACCTGGGCTTTCTCGGCCTCGCCAATCTGCAAGCCGAGGTACTCGGATTCGATCAGGCCTTCCTTGCTCGCCTGGCGCAGGCGTTTCTCGAGCGGCGCGTGTTCCTTCGCCAGTTCGAGTGCTTCCTGCAGTTTGCCGAGCGGGTTGCCGGGTTCGAGCGTCGTGTAGGCGTATTTGCTCAGGCGCTCACGTGACTCACCAGGCGTGGTCATCAGCGCCACGATTTTCAGTCCAAGCTCGTCGGAAGGATCCTTGTACGTCCGGCCACGCGGGAAGATGAAAAAGCGCAGGAACCAGGAGACCCAGCGATTCGGGATATTCAACAGGAATTCGTGCAGCGACTCCTGTGCCCGGTACATAAGCGTGCGCACCGACCACTCGACCAGTGGCAGGTCGGTCGCCCGGCGACCCTCGTTCTCAAAGTGCTTGAGCACGCAGGACGCCAGGTACATCGAGCTCAGGATGTCACCGAGGCGCGCCGACAATAGCTCTCGCCGCTTGAGGTCTCCACCCAGCGTCAGCATGGCAAAATCAGAGGCAAGTGCGAATGCGGCGGAATAGCGATTGATGTTCTGATAGTAGCGCCGCGTCGGCGTATTCAGCGGGACGCGGCTGAACTTGGCATGCGTCAATGCCAGGAAGAACGAGCGCGCCATGTTGCTGACGGCATACCCAATGTGTCCGAACAGCGCATCGTCGAATTCAATCAGACCGCGGTCGTGATCCTCGTCTCCGGCCGCCTGCAATTCGCGCAGTACGAACGGATGGCACCGAATCGCGCCCTGGCCGTAAATGATCAGACTGCGCGTCAGGATGTTCGCGCCTTCCACTGTAATGGCGATCGGCGTGGCCATGTAGCCGCGACCCAGATAGTTGTTTGGGCCCATCATGACGCCCTTGCCACCATGAACATCCATCGCGTCATTGGCGATTTTTCGGCTAAGTTCAGTGCAGTGGTACTTGAGGATCGCGGATGGTACGGCAGGCTTCTCGCCCTGATCGATGGCGCCGGATGTCACGGACAATGCCGAATTCACAATGTACGTGTGTCCGGCTATTCGCGCCAGGGCATCGCCGACGCCCTCGAAGTTCGAGATCGAGGTACCAAACTGCTTGCGAATGGCCGCGTACGCACCCGATGCGTAACTTGCTGCCTGGCCACCACCGCAGGACGACGACGGCAGCGAAATCGCGCGGCCCACTGACAGCAGTTCGACGAGCATCTTCCAGCCTTTGCCGGCCATTTCAGGTCCGCCGATGATGCAGTCCAGTGGCACGAACACATCCGTTCCTGATGTCGGTCCGTTTTGGAACGCAATGCTCAGCGGATTGTGCCGCCGGCCAACGACGACACCCTCGGTCGAGGTCGGAATCAGTGCAGCTGTGATGCCATAGTCTTCCTTGTCACCGATAAGGTGATCGGGATCGTACAGCTTGAACGCGAGTCCGACCACGGTCGCGACCGGCGCGAGAGTGATATACCGCTTGTTCCAGGTCAGGCGAATTCCGGTGATCGTCTTGCCCTGCCATTTGCCCTTGCACACGACACCGCTGTCGATGAGCGCCGCGGCGTCCGAGCCGGCCTCGGGCGATGTCAGCGCGAAACAGGGAATCTCGGTTCCGGCGGCGAGGCCTGGCAGGTAGCGTTCTTTTTGCTCGTCTGTTCCGTAGTGGAGCAACAGCTCGGCGGGCCCGAGCGAATTGGGCACGCCGACGGTGGAGCCGACTGTCGCGCTGCGGCTTCCAATCTTCGAGAGCACCATCGCCGTGCCAAATGCGGAAAATTCCAGCCCGCCATACTGCTTGGGAATGATCATCGCGAAGAAGCGCTTCTCGATTATGTAGTCCCAGACCTCTTTCGGCATATCGCCAAGTTCGTGGCAGATTTGCCAGTCGTCGATCATGCGGCAGAGTTCTTCACAAGGCCCGTCGATAAACGCCTGCTCTTCGTCCGAGAGCTTGGGTGCCGGGAAGGACATCAGCTTGTCCCACTCGGGCATGCCGGAGAACAGCTCGCCGTCCCACCAGACATTGCCGGCCTCGAGAGCCTCGCGCTCGGTATCCGACATCGAGGGCAGCATCTTGCGGTACACCGCAAGCAGGGGTTTCGTAATTTTCTCCCGGCGCACCTCGATCAGGTTGGGCACGACCATGAGGCCGAACAGCACCCATAGAATAATCAGCCACCACCACGCGCCAGCGCCGAACACGGTGTAGGCGGCCAGGGCGATGCCGGTCGCGATCGTCGATGTACGCAGATCGAAACGCTGGTACGCGAGAAAAGTTCCGCCACCGAAAAACAGTAGCGCCCAAAACAAGTTAGCGGTCAGACCGGACAAGACAAAGCCCTCATTTTTTCCAGAGAATTAATACCGTAGAAACGGCTGCTTACACTTTATAGGAGTTCCTCGATCGCGGCACGTTCCTCGCGAAGTTCTGCTTCGGTCGCGTCCATGCGTTCGCGACTAAAGTCGTCGATGGAAAGTCCCTGCACGATCTCGTAATCGCCGCCACTGCAGCGGACGGGATAGGAGTAGATGATGCCGGGCTCGATGCCATAACTGCCGTCGGCGGGAATACCCATGCTGACCCAGTCACCATCGGGAGTGCCGAGGGCCCAGTCGCGCACGTGATCGATCGCTGCCGACGCAGCGGAGGCCGCCGACGAGGCACCTCGCGCCTTGATGATGGCGGCGCCGCGTTGCTGTACGACGGGAATGAACTCATCGGCAAGCCAGCCCTGATCGACCAGGTCGCTGGCGGCTTTTCCGCCAACGGTCGCCTGGCTGACGTCCGGGTATTGGGTCGCCGAGTGGTTGCCCCAGATCGTCATGCACGCGATGTCATTGACGTGGCTGTCGGTCTTGGCCGCGAGTTGCGCCTTTGCCCGATTGTGATCGAGGCGCATCATGGCCGTGAAATTTCGCGGCTTCAGGTCGGGGGCGTTTGCCTGGGCGATCAGCGAGTTCGTGTTTGCCGGGTTGCCGACCACGAGTACCTTGATGTCACGGCTGGCATGGTCGTTCATCGCTTTGCCCTGGACCGAGAAAATGGCGGCATTGGCCTCGAGCAAGTCCTTGCGCTCCATCCCCGGACCGCGCGGACGGGCGCCAACGAGCAGGGCATAGTCGGCCTTTTCGAACGCGACGTTCGGGTCGGCCGTGGCAACGATGCCGGCGAGCGTCGGGAATGCGCAGTCGTCCAGCTCCATGACGACACCCTGCAGTGCGGGTAGCGCCGGCGGGATTTCGAGTAGCTGAAGAATCACGGGTTGATCGTTGCCCAGCATCTGGCCTGAGGCAATACGGAAGGCGAGCTGGTAGCCGATCTGACCGGCGGCTCCGGTGATCGTGACGCGAACGGGTGCTTTCATTGTTGTTTTCCTGGCAGGATTTTCAGTGGAATTCGGGCCGCGATTTTAGCACTGGCTGGCCTTGCTGACACTGCCGCAAAGTACCTATCTGTGCGTCTTATTGGCTATTGCTCGCCAGGGGGTTCGCGGAAGTCCGGAAATTCCGCCAGCAGCGCTTCGAGTTCCCGCTGTGCCAGGTCAGTTTGGCCGCTGTCGCGCAGGGCTCTTACACACTCGTACCACGTTTGGGCGGATGCACTGGCATCCTTGCCGCAGCCTTCGGATTGCTCCTTAGTCTCCACGTAGGAGTCAACGGCGCGGCCCGCCTCGGATCGCATGCGCGCTTGTTCTTCGGCTTCGCGCAGCAGGCTCGGTTCGGCTGGCGCGAAATTCATTTCCACGGAGGCACTCTCAGGTGCCGGCGCATCGGACGAGCGTTTGTTGAGTCGCTGCTGCAGGCTTGCTTCGTCTTCTTGCTTCCCAACGGCATCCGCCGGCAGCGGGCTTTCGACGATAATTTCCTCCAGATCGGCATCTGCTCGAGGAGACGCGGCCTGGTCGAGCTGGACATCCTCGACCTGCGTTATTTCGAGGACCAGTGCGAAGCTGAGTGCGATCGTTGCCGCCCAGGCGAGGGGCCTGAACCAGGTACGCGGCAAGCCGCGCGGCGTGCGCGCCCCGGCAGCGGCCATAGCGAGGACCTTGCGATCCAGTTCCGCGGGCGTCTCTTCGTGCGCCATCTCGCGATAGGCGTCGGATACGCGCGGGTCGTTGTTGTCTGCGTCAGTCGTCATGATGATTCCGCCGGTTCGTCGATCGCGCTGCGCAGCTTGTTGACGGCATAGCGCACTCGACTTTTTGCTGTTTCCCGGTTGCAGCCGGTCACGCTCGCAATCTGGTCCATACTGAGCCCGCCTTCCTCGCTTAACAGAAAAGCATCGCGTTGCTCGTCCGGGAGCTCCTTGAGCGCGAGCTCCAGTCGTTCGCGTGCCAGGCTGCGTTCCGTCGTGAGTTCCAGCGTCTCCCCTGGATCGCCATGCAGTTCGGGCTCCAGGGTGGTGTTGTTCGCGTGGCGCTTATTACGGCGCAAGTGGTCAATAAAACAGTTGTGCGCGACGCGATACAGGAACGTGGTGAATTTCGCCGTTGGTCGGTAACTCGAACGAGAATTGACGATCTTCCCCCAGACTTCCTGGAAGATGTCCTCGGCCGTGTCGCGATGGCCACAAAGCCGCAGGAGGTAGCGATAGATCGCGTCCTTGTGGCGCCGATACAGGACCTCGAACGCCGACACGTCGCCATCCTGGTAGCGCAGCATCAGTGCACGGTCGTCGGGTTCGCGAACCATTGCCGGAGCATAGGCCAGCGCCGGCTCGGTGCAAAGCCCCGCCGATGCGACGACTACGATTTCTGCGTTTGCGGCCATTCCACGTCCCTGTTGCTTACCTCTACAAACGGGGCGGTGACCGGCTTCGGGTTAGAAAAGTGCGATACAGGGCTTGCAAAATGTTTTCTTAGTGTTATAGTCAACTATAACACCAATTCACCTTTACCCTGAACGGGGAGCCCCGGAATGACCGGGAGATGAAGAATGAGCAGACTATCACCGTATCTTAATGAAATTATTAGCCTTATTGTCATGTTGCTGATGCTCGTAGCGCTGGTTTCGGGCCAGATGAACGAGCAGGCATACAAGCTGGCGTCTCTCGACGCTGCAGACGCTGAGGCCACACAGATCAGTCATTTCCGTCTCGAAGACGAGTAGAGTAGCGACGGAATTTTGCGCCGGTCACTGTGACCGGCGCCTTTTTAAGCGCCACGGCGCAGAATCCAACACAGGAACCCGTCGTTAATGGATCCGAAATGGAATGAAGACCAGCCGATCTATCGGCAATTGCGCGATCGCGTAGTGGCCATGATCCTGGAGGGCGTGCTCGGAGACGGGGATGCCCTGCCGTCGGTGCGTAACGTCGCCGCAGAGTATCGGCTGAACCCGCTGACCGTTCTGAAGGGCTACCAGGAACTGGTTGATGAAGGCCTGGTTGAGAAGAAACGCGGTCGTGGCATGTTCGTCAACGAAGGGGCCCGCATCCAGTTGCTGAAGGACGAGCGGTCACGCTTTCTCAAGAAGGAGTGGCCGACCGTTGTTGCGACGATCGAGCGCCTCGGGCTCGATCCAGCCGAATTACTGAAACAGGAAACCGAAAAGGATGCAGGAGAGGACGATGAGTAGCCTGGTTAGCGCTCGCGGTGTTTCCAAGCACTTTGGCCAGGTGCGCGCCGTTGATGACGTCAGTTTCGATATAGAGAAGGGTAGGATTCTCGGCCTGATTGGTCCCAACGGAGCGGGCAAGACTACGCTGTTGAAGGCCGTGCTCGGGCTGACGGACTGTGACGGTGACCTGTCGGTCCTCGGATTGAACCCGTTCCGGCAGCGCAAAAAGCTCATGCAGAACATCTGTTTCATCGCCGATGTTGCGGTGCTGCCGCGCTGGATCAAGGTGTCCCAGCTGCTTGATTACGTAGAGGCCATTCATCCCAATTTTTCCCGCTCACGTGCCGAGGAGTTACTTCAGAATACAAATGTCCGGGCGGGAGCGAGAGTCAAGGAGCTCTCGAAGGGCATGGTGGTGCAACTGCACCTTTCAATCATCATGGCGATTGACGCAAAACTGCTGGTGCTCGACGAGCCGACCCTGGGCCTGGATATTCTCTTCCGGAAGGAGTTCTACGCAAACCTGTTGAATGACTACTTCGATGAAGAGCGGACCATCCTGATTACGACGCACCAGGTGGAGGAGATCGAGAACCTGTTGACTGACATCATGTTCATCAATGACGGCAAGATCCTGCTCGATTCGTCGATGGACAGCCTGGGCGACCAGTACCTTGAACTCATGACGTCGGGAGACCAGGCGAATGACGCCAGCTTGTTTGGGCCAATTGCTACGAGCGAGATGTTCGGTAAGTCCGTCATGCTGTTCGACGGCATTCCACGGGAAAAACTGGAAAATCTCGGGGAAGTCCGAATTCCGGCGGTCGCCGATCTGTTCGTCGCGAAGATCAAGGAGGCCCGCCAATGATTGGTCACCAACTTGCATTGATCCGGCGGGAGCTGTGGGAGCATCGCGCTATCTACGTCACGCCAGCGGCAATCGCGATTATCGTGACGCTCGGCGTACTGGCCATGCTCATGTTGACGTCCGGATATGCCAAGGAACTCGACCTGGCAATTTTTGGCGCGCAGAACATAGCGGGCGAGTCGGAAAGACGGGTGGCACTAACGATGTTCTTTGTCGGAACTTCGTGGCTGTTTGTGGTCGCCCTGATGTTCCTGACGGTCTTTTACAGCCTGGACTCCCTGTACGCTGAGCGCAAGGACAAGAGCATTCTGTTCTGGCGTTCGATGCCGGCGACCGATGCCGAGACTGTCATATCCAAACTGCTGACTGCCGCCATCGTTATCCCGGCTGTTACCGCTGTCGGAATCTGGATCACGCACCTGGTAAACCTGATCGTCACCAGTATCTGGGTAGCAACCAGAGGTGGTGATGCCGGCATGCTCATCTGGGGCTCGGTGTCTATCCTGGACAACTGGCTTGCCGCATTGATTATCGTTGTCGCATCCGGGCTGTGGATGTCGCCGTTTATCGCCTGGTTCCTGTTCGTGTCGACGTGGGCCAAGCGTATGCCCATCATGTGGGCGTTCCTGCCGCCTATCGTTCTGGGCCTGCTCGAGTGGATCGTGTTTCGCACGCGGTACTTCCTGACAACGATCGGCGAGCGTAGTGATATGACGCCGCTGTTCCACACGCTTAGTCTCGAGCAGTTCTTCGAGGAAGAGCAGTGGCGACATGGCGTCGAGAATATCAGCCTGCTCGAGCACATGGATCTCGTCGGATTCGTAACGGACCCGGGATTCTGGAGCGGCCTGCTGGTATGCGGAATACTGACGACAGCCGCTATTTACGTGCGCCGCTTCCGCGACGATAGCTGATACTGGCGCTAGGGCTTGCTGCGGATCTCGTATTTCCGCAGCTTGCCCCGGAACTGGTGGTAGCTCAGCGCGAGCAGGTCGGCGGCCAGTCGCTGGTTGTAGCGCGCTTTCTCCAGGGCCGCGGTCAACAGGTCCACTTCCATATCAATCAAACGTTGCTTGAGGTCTGCTGGTAGCAGAGGCGCCTTGCGGCGTGTCGCAACGCGGCCCCTGGCGGCGGCTGGCGTTGAGGCGATCTTGAACGGTGAATCGAATGGATCGAGCGCGATGTCGACGATAGGGCGCTCCGGATCAGCCGACCTGTAAACGGATCGCTCGATGGCGAATTTCAGTTCCCTGACATTCCCAGGCCATTTGTTTCTGAGCAGAGCCGATGTCGCCCGCGAGCTGAATCCCGGAAAGAAACTCCACTTGAGTTCGCTAGCCATGTTTATTGCGAATGCATTAGCGAGCGGCAGTATGTCCTCTACGCGGTCGCGAAGTGGCGGGACGGTAATGACGTCGAAGGCAAGACGGTCCAGCAAGTCCTTACGGAATCGACCCTCGTTCGCAAGCGTCTGCAGGTCCGCATTCGTCGAGCCGACGATTCTGACATCGACCCGCAGGGTCTCATTGCCGCCGACTCGCTGAATTTCACCGTACTCGATTGTGCGCAGGATCTTCTCCTGCATGCGCAGAGAGATCGTTGCGAGCTCGTCGAGAATCAGCGTTCCGCCATCGGCTCGCTCAAAGTGTCCGATATGGGTCTTCGCCGCACCTGTAAATGCACCTGCCTCATGGCCAAATAGCTCGGATTCCAGGATCGATTCGGTCAAAGCTGCGCAGTTCACTTTGACGACGTGCTGCTCCCAGCGGTCGGACAGGAAATGCAGGCGCGATGCGATCAGCTCCTTGCCCGTACCCCGTTCACCGACGACAAGTACCGGCTTGGAGAGTGGGGCGGCGCGCGACACGTGCTCGAGCATTTCCAGGAATGCCGGGGCCTCGCCGATGATGGGTTGCGATTCGGGCGATACAGCCATTGGTGAATTAAGCCACAACTGAACGAAAAACACGAATAGTTAGCAAATTGCACCACTCCTGTCGGCTTGAGAATCGCTGTGGAACTGACTAAAAGACCAGAAATATCAAAGCGTTATGAAGTTTGGCCGTAGTTGGCATGAATGCTGCAATCTATACAGGTACAACCACACGAAAAGAGGAAAAATCATGGGTATTTTCACGAGATTCAGTGACATCGTGAACTCCAATATCAACGCCATTCTCGACAAAGCCGAGGATCCCGAGAAGATCGTTCGACTCATGATCCAGGAGATGGAAGATACGCTCGTCGAGGTGCGTTCTGCCGCGGCTCGTTCGATCGCGGACAAAAAGGACCTCAATCGCAAAATCGAGTCGCTTGACCGGGAACGGGACGATTGGGACGCAAAGGCGGAGCTCGCGATGCGCAAAGGCAGGGAAGATCTTGCCAAGGCCGCACTTGTCGAAAAGTCGCGCGTGGCCTCGGCGGTCGAGCTGTTGAAGGAGGACTATGTCGCGGTCGACGACGGGCTGGCCAAACTCAATGAGGACATCGCAAGGCTCGAGAGCAAACTCGAGGACGCGAAGGCCAGGCAGAAAGCACTCCTTGCACGCCATAAGACAGCCAGCAGTCGCCTCGCGGCGCGCAAGAAGATTCACGATTACAAGATCGACGATGCGATGGTGCGATTTGAAGCCTATACGCGGCGCATCGACGACGTTGAAGGACGCGTCGAAGCCTACGACCTGGGATTGCCCAAAGATCTCGACCACGAATTCGCGAGCCTTGAAGCAGAAGAGTCGGTTAAAAAGGAACTCGATGCGCTGAAAGCGCGCGTCGCAGCGGAAAGATCTGCCGGCACCGAGTAACAGCACGCCATTCGACACAAGAATATGGAGGAGAGAATGAGTCGAGACTCGTGGAATATTGACTACGGCCCTTTGCGAGGCTTCTATCGTGATCGTGAGAACGGCTGGATATTCGGCGTATGTGCAGGCATTGCCGACTGCTTCAATTTCAATGTCGGCACTGTGCGAGTGATTGCGGTTATCAGCCTGCTGTTGTTTTTCTGGTTAACGGCCGCCATATATATTGGCCTGACCGTGCTGATCAAGGAGAAGCCGCTCGTCTATTCAGGATGCCGGGCCGAGTATGAATTCTGGCGCAGGCATCGCAATGACGGCTGGAGGCACTCATGACTACATTTGCAGGAACCTCGGGAGGACGTTTGTACCGCGACGCTGATCGCGCAGTTCTCGGCGGCGTCTGCGCAGGACTCGCAACGTACCTTGGTTTCAACCTCAAGGTGACCCGATTTCTGGCCGTCATAGCGTTTCTGTGTGCATTTCCTATCGCCCTTATTGCCTACCTGGCGGCGGTCCTCCTGATCCCGTCTTCGTCATCGAGGGTCTATGATGCGGAACGGTACGAGGAGATTCGCAAGGAAGAGCTTCGCGAGGAGATTCGGCGCGCGAAGCCAACCGTCAGCGAAGTGCGCAGGCGCTATGAGTCGATGGACGAACGGCTGGCCAGGATAGAAAAATACGTTACGTCGTCACGCTACGATCTCGACGAAGAATTCCGTCGACTTTGACAACAAGCTAAGGGACCCGCCAATGAGTACACTGTTTTATGTTGTTTGCATCGTCGCGATCGTCTTCACGGCGGATACTATTCAAAAGTATCTGAAGGTGAAGAACGAGAAGAAGGAAGACGATCCCGAGCTCGAAGAGACGTTGGCGCATATCGAACGTCTCGAAGAGCGCATCAAGGTGCTCGAGCGTATCGTCACTGAAAACAAATTCGACCTCGGTAAAGAGATCGACAGACTGAAATAGTCGCCTTCTTCCTAAGCAAAAAAGCCCGCCAAATGACGGGCTTTCTTTTTACTGGAACGAGGAGTACTAGCGGTTGGTGTCCTTGTAGGCTCGAACCTGAACGTTGAATTCCTCTGCAATGAGGTTCATCTGCTCAACAGCGGCATTGTATTTCTTGTTGAACAGATCAGCCCGTTGCCGCTTGGCGTCTTCATCAACGTCGCCGAGGGCGAGAACAGCTGTCTCTTCTTCACCTTCAATGCAGGCCAGGTACTCCTCCATGGCCGTCATGTAGGCTTTGACGCCCTTCTGTCCGGCGATCATGGCCTCCTTGCTGGCAGTTGCGCCATCAGGCATGTCCACCCTATCCGGGTAATCACAGGCGAGCGCATTTTGCGCCATCAGAAGTATGGCCACGGAAAGGGCCGTTTTCATAATTTTGTTCATGGGGTCTACTTTGTTGGGCCCCTGGCAGATGGTGCTGCAGGGCAAATTGATTTTGATGTCCTAATTTAAGCATGTTGCTGCTGCGGAGTGAAGTCGGCGCAGTGTTCCTTATAAAACAGAGGGTTACGGGGCGCCTTAGCGATTGTCGCAGACCTTGGCTGTACGAAACCTGAACACCTCGCTTAGGCAAAGAGGGCACGATATGTGTCCGTCCCCTCGGCCTGGGCGAGCAGCAGTTCGAGATAATTGTCGGCGCTCATCGGATCACCAAATAACAGTCCCTGGACATAGGTACAGCCGAGCTTCTGCAGGAAATTGAGCTGTGCTTCGTCCTCGACGCCTTCGGCAACCACATCCATATTCAAATTACGGCCCATCTGCACGATTGTGTCGACGATGGTCGCATCGTCAGGGTTCGTCACGATGTGGCGGACAAATGACTTGTCGATCTTCAACGTGCTGATCGGAAATTGCTGCAATGCGCTGAGCGAAGAGTAGCCCGTGCCGAAATCGTCGATTGCGAGGTGCAGGCCCAGTCCATAAAGCTGATCCAGCAACTTGATAGTGCGCTCCGGATTCTCCATCAACGTCGTCTCGGTAATCTCCAGTTCGAGCGATGTCGGCGACACTTCGTGGCTGCGAAGTATCGATCCTATTCGCGCGATGAAGTTCAGTTGCCGCAGTTGCTTCAGAGAAAGATTGACCGACACCCGCCCTGGTGAGCCGACGCTGCGCTGCCACACACGAAAATCTTCACAAACCTTGTCCAGTACCCACTCGCCGATTTCGATGATCAGGCTCGTCTCTTCGGCTATAGGAATGAAGTCGGAAGGAAGAATCAGGCCGCGGTCGGGCAGCTCCCAGCGAACGAGAGCTTCGGCGCCGAAGACTTCGCCGGTTTCCAGGTCGTACTTGGGCTGGTAATGAACAAGCAGTTCGTCACGCTCGAACGCGCGCTTGAGTCTGCTCTTGGTCATGAGTCGTTCGACTGACGCCTCATTCATGGCCGGAGCGTAGTATGAGAAGACATTGCCGCCGGACTTCTTCGCACTGTAAAGAGCAGCGTCAGCATTGCGAATCAGGTCGATCACATTGGGCGCGTCCTTGGGATAATACGCGATGCCCAGGCTGGCAGTCATGAACACCTCGTGCCCCTGTACGAAGAACGGGTCGGCCAGGCGATTCAGGAGTTTCTGGGCCAGGTCGTTCGTCTTTTCCAGGCCTTCCTTGTCCGGCCCGAGCCCGTGAATGATGACCGCAAACTCATCGCCCGCGAGTCTGCCAATCACCGAGTGGTCCGGCAGCGCGGACGTTAGTCTCTCTGCCACGGTTTCCAGCGTTGTATCACCCGCAAGGTGCCCGAAGGTGTCATTGATATCCTTGAAGTGATCGATGTCGATGTAAAACAGGCAGAGTGGATGGCCCGCACGACGTGCCCTGGCAATGCCGCGTTGCAGCAAATGCTGGAACTGCATGCGATTGGGGATCTTGGTCAGCGCGTCTATTCGTGCCAGGTAGCGAATACGCTTCTCAGCGCGGCGTCGTTCCGTGATGTTCTGCGCCGCGAAGATTCTGCTGCTTTCCCCGGCCCGGTCGTTGTCAATAATAGAACAGGTGTAGGACACGGGTATCGACTCGCCGTACTTACTCTGAAACAGTGCCTCACGTGGCAGGCCGGATGGCACGTCTTGGGCAAGCGAAGGGTTCTTCCTGGTATCGATGACGAAGTCGATGGACGTTCCGGCCATTTCCTCCTCTTTGTAGCCGAGCAGGTGCGTGGTGGCCGTATTAATGCGCTGGATCCGACCGTCGTCGTCGGTCACGATGATCGCTTCATTCATACCCGACAGAATGCTGTCGACGTAGTCACGTGAATGCGTCGTTGTGCGCAGCTTGTCACGCATATCGTTAAACACGGCGGCCAGTTCACCGAGTTCATCACCGCGACCGGCAGGCAGCGGCTCACCGAAATCCGCACTGCGGAAGCGCTCGGCCTGCGCCTTGAGCTGGCGAATTCGTCGTGTTTGCTCGCTGGCCAGCAGCCAGACGACTCCGCCGCAGAGAAGAAGCACCGCAATGGTTCCACCCCCGATCCATAAGTAGCTGACGCGGCGACTTTCGTCCTCCTTGGTTTTTACTTCCTCGGAGAAAGTCGCGAGGTCGGCCCGAAAACCGGCCAGCGCAAACGCACCGGAGACATGCCCGATCTCTTGCTGATCCCGAACGGCCGGGTAAGTTATGAGCATCTGGTCGTCCAGCCAGGTTGTCTCCGATGTGAAATCGACTTGCGGGTAATTGCCGCTGGACCATAATTCGCCGGCGGTATTCGCGAAGCGAATTCCATTGAGTTCGGGATTCGCTGACATTGCCCGACGCAGGGCGTCGCGTACGGTGTCCGGGTCAGCGCTCGAATTGGCCGGCATTTCGTTGGCTATTGCATGCAGTTCCGCGCGCATACGACGCTCAAAACTGGCTTCGAGAAGCGTACGGTGCTCTTCATAGCTGGTTATCACAATCTGGTTGGCCAGCCACCGGTACTGACCGTAGAACATGGACAGCATGATCCCCGCAACAACGATGCCGAGCGCTGTTGCATAGAGAAGGAACCGCGGAATCCGGATGCCGATCATGTCATCGTTATTATTCGGCCAAAAACACGGGTACCAGTCTAGCACCCCGAGCATGCAGGGGACTTATATTTTCCACTTTGGACCAATAAATGTGGGTCGATCAACCCATGCGCAGCGATTGCGTAGCTGCGTCAGGCGTCTTTCTCGCGCTTTTCAACGAAACCGACGGGCTTTGGCTGCCCCGTTGTTTTCATAACGCCTTCCACCACGGCACCTTCAGCGACGGCGATGGCCTCACCCGTGACGGTTCCGGTTATTCGGGCAGTCTGGGCGACTTCGACCTTCCCGGTGGCGATTATGTCGCCTTCGACATGGCCGGAAATTACGACATTGTCGGCCCTGATCGTGCCCTGCCAAAGGCCATCACGTGCCAGCGTTACGGTACCCTCGATCTCGCAATCGCCATCGATCTCTCCGCTGACCTGGTAGTCTCCCTGGCCCGAAATTACGCCGGAAATCTTGCAGCCGGCGTTGATCAAGGTCGGTGCGCCTGGGGCAAGATCGCGAATACGTCTACGCTTGGAATCATTCATGCAGTGTTTGCTCTGGAAGAAAGGCTGGTGGCCTGGTGTGCGCATAGTACCCGTGAAGCGCCGCCGTGTTAATCGTCTTCTTTGTAGCCATAGCCGATCGTTTCTATCGAAACCAGGACGCCGCCTTCGAATAACAGTCGGCGCATGAGCTTGCGGGGACCAAAGTTGTAGACGTATTCCGTGACGATGACTTGCTGGGCAAAGTCATAACCGGGAAAACGTCGTTGCGTCCACCCACCGCCATGAACGTGCTGAATCGGGACGTTGATGTTCTGCACGGTTCGCCCGATGATTCGCGACGTGGTCGGCGCGCCGCAGGCGCGACGCACCTGTGCTTCATGCATGTCTTCCGTCACGATCTTGTTACCGCAGCGGAATGCGTGTGCCGGCATGCTGCAGAGCAACAGCGCCGCAACGAACAGGGTCGTGTAAAGTCTGATGTTCATTGTCGGGTTGATGTATGCGAACCAGCTTGGAGCATAACAGAGCCAGTGGTGTGAGATTGGGCAGCCGGACGCTGGATGCCCGGTTATGGTAAAACAGCAAGCCAGCTCGAGGTAGCGGGCGGCTGCCGAAGGATTCGAATTGAAGCAGGGTTTCGAAAAACGCCTTGCAGCTGTTGCTGCAGCCGGTAGTGATACGTTGTACGGCGGTCTGAGGGGCGTCGAGAAGGAGTCGCTGCGCATCAGTCCGGACGGCTTCCTGGCGCGGACCCCACATCCTGCGGGACTGGGCTCAGCACTAACGAATAAATTCATTACTACGGATTTTTCCGAAGCGTTGCTGGAATTCGTGACGCCCGCCTTCGAGACGACCTGGGAAGCCCTGCGTTGCATTTGCGACATTCACCAGTTCACGTACGCGCACCTCGGCGACGAGCTACTCTGGACGGCGAGTATGCCCTGCCGTATTCCCGCCGATCTCGAGATTCCTCTGGCGGAATACGGCACATCAAACGTCGGGCTCATGAAGAACATCTATCGACGTGGATTGGGGCATCGCTACGGACGACAGATGCAGGTCATCGCCGGCATTCATTTCAATTACTCATTGCCGGAGACATTCTGGCCGGCATACCAGGCATTACTGGGCGACCGGCAAGGCACCGCGGAGTTTCGCTCGGATCATTACCTCGCGATGATTCGAAACTTTCGCCGTATGGGGTGGATCATTCTGTACCTGTTTGGTTCGTCACCTGCAGTGTGTAAATCATTTGCTGGTGGCGCAGCCAAACTGCCCTCGCTGAACGCCGATACCTGGTTCGAACCCTACGCAACATCGCTGCGCATGAGCGACCTGGGCTATAGCAACCAGAACCAGTCGCGCATCAATATTTCCGTCAACAGTCTCGACGAATATGTGCGAGATCTCACGAATGCCATATCGACGCTCGAGCCGACGTACGAAGAGATTGGCGTCAAGGTCGACGGTGAATACCGCCAGTTGAACGCCAACCTGCTGCAAATCGAAAACGAATACTATTCTCCTGTGCGCCCCAAACGAGTTGCGCGCTCGGGCGAACAACCGACCGCGGCGCTGCGACGGGACGGCATAGAGTATGTCGAGGTTCGATCACTCGACATCAACATGTTCGACCCGACCGGTATCAATCAGAACACGATGCGGTTTATCGAGGCGTTTCTCATTTACTGCCTGCTCGAGAATAGTCCCGCGCTCGACGAGATCGCGATCGGAGAAATTATTCGCAACCACACGGCCACGGCGAAACAGGGGCGCGATCCCGAATTCCGCTTGCTGCGCGACGGAGAAGCGCTGACGGTGCGTGAGTGGGCAACCGAAATTCTGGACAACGTGCTCGCGGTAGCGGAGATCATTGATGGGCACGAGAACGACCAGAGTTATACCGATGCCGTTCGCTCACTCCGTCCTTACGTCGATCATCCGGAATCGACAATATCGGCGCGCATCATCAACGAACTCGAGGCGACTGGCAGCAGCTACTTCGAGTTCGCACTGGACATGGCCAAATGTCATCGCGATTACTTCGCGTCGATTACGCCACTGCGCGAGGCTCAGAAGGCGCACTTTATGCAGGAGGCTGCCGACTCGGTAAAGAGGCAGCAAGCGATAGAGGCTGCCGACGACATAACGCTCGACGATTACCTGCAGCGCTACTTTCAGTCCTGCTGAACGGCAGAGGTCACTGCGCCGCACCCCAATCCTGTGCGGTCTGTCACAAAAAAGCCTCGATCCAGTAGGCCATTCGGGCCGATTTAACTAAACTTGCCGCATGTGCCTGATCTGGCAGGCTTATTGAATATCGGTGGAACAGACTTGCTAAAAACATTCTTCATGGGAATCGTCCTTGGGCTGCTGGCTGCAGCAGGCGGGCTGTATGGCTACAGCGTCGACCAGGTGCGCGAAGCATCGATCGTAGACGTCACCGCTAACGGCGGCAATGTCGAGTCATTTCATGTCAATGTGCCTATGGACCGCATCATGATTGGTGCACCCGGGCAAACCAGCACACTTCCCGCGGGGCTCGACTGGCCCACGGACGAGATCCTGGCCGACGTTCGCGCCGAGATGTTCAAGATTCGCAATGCACGCGATACGGTTATCGGCGTCGCGGCCCGAACGGCTGCCAAGAACGGTGACGAAGATGTCATCGACTGGGTTCTGCACTTTCCGGCTCGTGGCTCAGTATTCGTCAATATGGATATCACACCAAGAGAAGGCGGTTATCGCCTCGGTGAGATTCGTGCGGGGTCGCGCGAGTTTTCGAAGTTGCACGGTTTCATGACCGAGCGCTGGGTCGCTAACGACTCCGACGATGAGGACGCGCCCACAGGACACATCGAGTTGGTCGCTACCTATGTTGGCGAACGTGAGCGTGGCAATGATGAGGGACTGGTCGAATGAAGCACGTCATCGCACTGGTTCTCGGGTTTTTTGCAGGCGCGATAATTTTTGTCGCTGGCCTTACCTACAATCCATTCATGGCAGATCGTGCTCTTTCCCCGTTGTCCGTTACCGACGAGGAAGTCATTACACTCAGTTTCTCGAATGTGCCGAGCGAAAGCATCATCTACACGAATAACGGTGATTCGCTGCAGCAGTCCTCACTCCAGGGGGCTCTCCGACTCTGGAAAGCGCCGATTCGTAGTACCAGTGCTCCGCATCCCATTAAGGTATTACAGCTCTGGGAAGCGCCGATTCGTAGCACGGAGGCGATGGTAACCGTGATGCGCGATGCTCGAAACCAGACAGCGGGCCTCGGTATCAAGATCTCGTCGGATTCCGAAACGTCGCGCCTGATGTTCGGTGAAACAATTGCGGACAGCATCTGGTACGTCTATCTGCCCGAACGAGGCTCGTTTTTCATCGAGCAGACGGAGAACTACTGGCCCTTTGTTCGCGAGGTTGCGCTACCAGCCTGGCGCAGTTCGGCAAATAACTGGCGCGGTAGCTGGCTCGGCGACACGACGGCAGGACCTGGCGCACTGGGCACTGCTGCAGTTAGCGGCGGATCGGGTCGTGTCGAGGGGGTCCGGATGAACGGCGTTGAGTCGCTGTCCGTGCGAGCATACTCTGCGGACGGTGGTCTGATCGGAGCGGAAGGCCGCCTGATTATCGAGATTCCGGATGCGCAGGTCGAATAAGCCGGCGATACCGCTACGCCCTGATTCAGGCAACCATATCCTTTAGCGGCGTTGCCGGATCCGCAAGACTTTCAGTCGTCATTTCCACGTGATCGGCAATCAGCTTCTTGGATTGCACGAAATCTTGGGGCGCGTTAATCGCATCGACGGCGATGAGCCGACCCTCCCGAAGATAGAGACAGGAGAACGAGCGTTCCGCGGGATTACCGCGAATCACGACGTCGTCATAACCCTCGGACAACCCGGCAATCTGCAACTTGAGATCGTATTGATCGGACCAGAACCACGGGACCTGGTTATACGTGACGTCCTGTCCGCAAATATTCGCCGCGGCGGTCTTCGCCTGTTCGACCGCATTGTGCACTGATTCGAGCCGCAAACGGCGATCGTAGATCGCATTGGGATGTGACGTGCAATCGCCTACCGCATAGATGTCCGGGTCGGCGGTTCGGCAATGATCGTCGACGACAATACCGTTATCCACATCCAGCCCGGCGCCAGTAGCGAGGTCGGTATTCGGCTGGATACCGATGCCGATAACAACAAGGTCGGCAGGAATGACTTCGTCTTCGGAAGTCGTTACCGACTTGATGCGCCTTTTGCCATTGAGACTCGACACTCCGGTCGAGAGGCAAAATCTGACGCCCTGATCAGTATGTTCAATCTGGTAGAAATCGGAGGTTTCTGGTGACACGACACGACTCATGACGCGGTCGGCCATTTCTATGACGGTTACGTTCAGGCCGGCAAGCCTTGCCACGGCGGCCACTTCGAGCCCTATGTAGCCAGCACCAATGACAACGAGTTTCTTCCCGGCATCCATATCGCCACGAATACCGTCGACGTCCGCAATGTTACGCAGGTAATGGACGCTACCCAGGTCTGTGCCTTCGATATGCAGGTGTCGCACCCGCGATCCCGTCGCGATTACGAGTTTGTCGTAGTCGATGTTTTCACCTTCTTCGACTTGCAGGCTCTTGCCGTCACGGTCGATAGAGGTGATCCGGGAATCCAGCTGTAATTTGACCGCGGGATCGTCGTAGAAGCTCTCGGGCTTCACAAGCAGGCGGTCCGCCGATATGTCACCGGACAAGTACTTCTTGGACAGCGGTGGACGTTGATACGGCAGATGTGGCTCATCCCCGACCAGGACAATGTCCCCGTCGAATTTGTGTTGCCGCAGGCTGGCAATGACTTGTCCGGCCGCATGGCCTGCACCCGCAATGACGACTCTGTTGGTCAAGAGAACTCCTTAGACTGGTACCAGCGGCCAAATAATCGGCAGCAGAAACATGACAGTGATGAAGACGACAATCGTTAGCGGCACACCGACCTTGAGATAGTCGATGAATCGGTAGCCGCCCGGGCCCATGACGAGGATGTTCGCGGGGTGCGAAATCGGGCTCGTAAAGCTTGCCGAGGCTGCCATCGCGACCGCCATCATTGCAGTCTCTGGTGCAACGCCCAGATCGGCCATTGCCGAAAGCACGATCGGCGACATCAATACAACCAACGCAGCAGTCGGGATGATCATCGTGGCCATGGCGGTCAGGATGTAGAGGCCCATAATGACCGGCCACGGCCCGGCTTCGCCCAGGAGATTCATAACCTGGCCGGCGAGGTACGTTGCGGCGCCGGTTTCCT
>CAZKZE010000011.1:35054-47665 GCA_964557165.1 uncultured Woeseiaceae bacterium | reverse complement strand
ACGCGTATATGGAGAATCGCAAGTCGAATGTGTTCCCCGGGATTCTCGGCCGCGTGTGCGACCGGCCCTGCGAACCTGTATGCCGGCGCGGGCGCGTTGAAGACAAACCTGTTGCCATCTGTCGGCTCAAACGCGTGGCGGCCGATAACCGTGGCGACATCGCTGATCGCCTGCCCAGGCCGCCCGAGCAAAACAACGGCAAGAAGGTCGCCCTGATCGGTGCGGGCTGCGCATCGTTGACCGTCGCGAATGATCTGCGGCCCCTCGGTTACGAAGTCACAATTTTCGAGGCCCTCGATACAACGGGCGGTCTCATGCGCACGAACATTCCGGCATTTCGTCTACCGCCCGAGGTTCTCGACGAGGAGATCGACTACATCCTCGATATGGGCGTCGACCTCAAGCTCAACCATCGTATCGACAGCATGAAAGACCTGCTCGATGATGGTTACGACGCAGTGTTCGTCGGAACCGGTGCGCCGAAAGGCAAAAATCTCGAACTGCCGGGTCGCTACGACTCTGACCGGATTCATATCGGTATCGAGTGGCTCGAGTCCGTTGCCTTCGAGCACATCAAGGAGATCGGCAAGCGTGTGTTGATCATCGGTGTCGGCAATACGGCAATGGACTGCTGTCGCACGTCGCTGCGACTTGGCGCAGATGACGTCAAGGTCATGGCCCGCAAACCACGCGGGTTCTTCAAGGCATCCGAGTGGGAACTCGAGGACGCCGAAGAAGAAAACGTCGAGATCATGGTGAACCACTCGCCGAAGGAATTCGTCTACGAAGACGGCAGGCTCGTCGGCATGAAATTCGACCTGATGGAATACAACGTGGATGAGAACGGCGGCATCGATCGGGGCACGTCGACAGGCGAGGTCGTTATCCCCTGCGATGACGTAGTGCTCGCTATCGGCCAGGACAATGCGTTCCCGTGGGTAGAGCGTGACATTGGCATCGACTTCGACAAGTGGGAGTGCCCGGTTGTCGATGAACAAACGATGATGTGCACGCGTGACGGTGTGTTCTTCGGCGGTGATTCGGCGTTTGGGCCCAAGAATATTATCTGGGCCGTGGAACATGGTCACCAGGCGGCGATCTCGATGCACAAGTACTGCCAGGGCGAAGATATACGTGATCGCCTGCCGATGGGGCTGAACCTGTCGAGCCAGAAGATGGGCATGCACGAGTGGAGCTACTCGAACGACTACGACGGTGACGCCAGGACGCAGATGCGACACGTTGATCTCAGGGAGCGATTCAAGAACATCAAGATTGAAGTGGAACTCGGCTTCGATGCGGAACAGGCTGCACAGGAAGTCGAGCGCTGCCTGAACTGCGACATCCAGACCGTGTTCGCGGCGCCACTGTGTATCGAGTGCGATGCCTGCCTCGACATTTGCCCGGTGCATTGCCTGACGATCACCAAGAACGGCGACGAGGAAGACCTCCGGACTCGCCTCAAGGCGCCGGCCGAGAACCGGGAGCAGGATTTGTACGTGTCGGCCGGCTTGCCCCAGACAGGGCGCGTCATGGTCAAAGACGAAGACCTCTGCGTGCATTGTGGCTTGTGCGCCGAACGTTGCCCGACCGGTGCGTGGGATATGCAGAAGTCGCAAATTCTCATTCCGTATGCTGTTGACGAAGCAGCAGACGAACTTCCGAAGACCGCTGCAGGCGGCACAGCCAAGTAAGGGTCCACCGTGGCAACAGTAAACGACGTCGTTATCAAGATCGCCACGGTTAACGGCACGGGCTCCGCAAGCGCGAACGGCCTCATGCGCAAAGCAATTTTCCGCATGGGCATTCCGGTCGTCGGCAAGAACTATTTCCCGTCCAATATCCAGGGTCTGCCGACGTGGTACGAGATTCGTGTCACGGGCGACGGCTATCACGCACGCGCTGATCGAGTGGATGTCATGGTGGCAATGAATGCGCAGACCTACGCACGGGACATGGCGGAAGTCACGCCCGGCGGCTGGTTAATATACGACTCGACCTGGCCCCGCTCGAAGCTGCTCGATCGCGAGGACATCGTTGTCATTGGCGTGCCGCTATCGCGCATGTGCAATGAACACTTCGACGGCGCGCGCGCACGCATCCTGATGAAAAACATCGCGTACGTGGGCGTGCTGGCCGCACTTCTCGATGTCGATCTCGAAATCATCAAGGAACTGCTTGAGGAGACATTTGCTTCGAAGCCGCACCTGATCGACTCCAACATGGAAGCGATCGGTCTTGGTTACGACTATGCCCGCGAGCATTTCCCCTGCCCGCTGGAGAAACGCGTCGAGAAGATGGATGCGACGAAAGGGCATATCGTCATCGACGGCAACACGGCGGCCGGTCTCGGCGCCGTCTACGCTGGCGCGACCATCGGTGCCTGGTACCCGATTACACCGTCAACCTCGTTGATGGATGCCTTCCGCACGTTTTGCGCCCGTTATCGCGTCGATCCGGAATCCGGCAAACGAACCTACTGCATCATCCAGGCTGAAGACGAACTGGCGGCGATCGGTATGGTGCTGGGCGCCAACTGGAATGGCGCCCGCTCGTTTACCTCGACAAGCGGCCCGGGCATATCCCTGATGAGTGAGTTCATCGGCCTGGCGTACTACGCCGAGATCCCGGCGGTCATATACAACGTGCAGCGCACCGGGCCGTCGACCGGTATGCCCACGAGGACACAGCAATGCGACCTTTTGAGTTGTGCGTATGCGTCTCATGGCGATACGAAGCACGTGCTGTTGTTCCCGGCGGACCCTGCAGAGTGTTTCTACATGTCGCCAATGGCGTTTGATTTTGCGGAGCGACTACAAACGCCTGTCATGGTACTGACCGACCTCGATATCGGCATGAACGACTGGATGGTGCCCGAGCTCGAGTGGGACGAGTCCTATGTGCCCGATCGCGGCAAGGTATACAGCGCCGAGGACCTGGAGAAGATCGACAGCTTTTGTCGCTATCTTGACGTCGATGGCGACGGCATTCCTTACCGAACGCTGCCAGGCGTGCATCCGAAAGGCGCGTATTTCACGCGCGGCTCGGGCCACAACAAGTACGGCGGCTATACGGAGGACTCGGACGAGTACCAGGAAGTCGTCGATCGATTGCTCGTGAAATGGGAAACCACGCGCACAATGGTCCCCGAAGCCGAGATTCAGTATTCGAAGTTCAACAAGGCCGCCATCCTGACGCTGGGAAGTACGGATGGCGCCTGCAAGGAAGCTCTGGATCTGCTTGCGGAACAGAACGTGAATTTGAACTACTGCCGTGTCAAAGCATTCCCATTCACCGATGCGGTGCGTGACTTCATTGAGCAGCATGATGTTGTTTACGTCGTTGAGCAGAATCGCGACGCGCAGCTGCGGACCTTGCTGATCACGGATATCGAAGCCGATCAGAACAAGCTCGTGCCAGTGCTGCACTACAACGGCATGCCGGTGCATGCGGGCTTTGTCGTTGAAAACGTGCTCAATGAAATTGCGAAGGGACGCGCCGCGTAGGCGGGGAGAGGCCAGTGACCTATATTGCAAAACCGAAAATTGCCCACCCCAGCCTGCCGAAGAACGAACTCGGTCTGACGACTCGTGACTACGAGGGTGCGGTGTCGACACTGTGTGCGGGCTGTGGCCATGATTCGGTAACAGCTGCCCTGATCCAGGCTGTTTTCGAACTCCATATCGAACCGCACATGCTGGCGAAGATAAGCGGCATCGGCTGCTCGTCGAAAACGCCCACCTATTTCGTTAGCCAGGCGCATGGATTTAACTCTGTACATGGCCGTATGCCGTCCGTAACCACGGGTGCCAATGCCGCAAACCGTGACATGACATACATCGGCGTTTCCGGCGACGGCGATTCCCTGTCGATCGGCGTTGGGCAGTTCGTTCATGCGATTCGCCGCAACCTGAATATGTGCTACCTGATCGAGAACAATGGCGTCTACGGACTGACCAAGGGGCAGTTCTCCGCGTCGGCGGACATAGGGAGCATGCCGAAGAAGGGAATGCCGAATCAGCAGGAACCCATTGATCCGGCGAGTTCCGCGCTTGCTCTTGGCGCGACCTACATCGCCCGAAGTTTTTCCGGTGACAAGGAACAGCTCGTGCCGCTCATCAAGGGTGCGATCATGCACAGCGGGTTTTCTCTCGTCGACATCATCAGTCCCTGCGTGACCTTTAACGATCACGAGGGCTCTACAAAGAGCTATGCGCACACGCGCGAGTTCTATCATCACGTTTCGAACATTGACTACATCCATCCGTCGAAAG
This sequence comes from uncultured Woeseiaceae bacterium, assembly GCA_964557165.1. GTDB lineage: Bacteria > Pseudomonadota > Gammaproteobacteria > Steroidobacterales > Woeseiaceae > UBA1847. The sequence goes on along the minus strand of CAZKZE010000011.1, from coordinate 43,391 downwards.
AGATAAAGGCATCGTACGACGAGGGTGAGGCAATGCCGATCCATCTTCATGGCGGCGATACGATCGTGCTGCGCAAGCTGGATCGAGACTACGACCCGACAAGTCGTGCGGATGCGTTCAAGTTCCTGCGGGATCGCTTCAATGCCGGTGAAGTGATAACGGGCTTGCTGTACGTCAATGAAGACCGTCCCGAAATGCATGAGCTCATGAATAATACGGACATGCCGTTGTCGCAGTTACCGTACGAAGGTCTGCATCCTGGCAATGATGAATTACAGAAGCTGCAGAGCCGGTATCGCTAGTCTCGTGCTAGACTGACCCTTGCTGCGCAGCTCTGCGCACAACAAACAGGCGGGAATTCTCACAACGGGAGTTTGTGATGAATAGATTCCAGGCCGTTTTTCCGGAAGACCGTACCGACATTAATTTGTCCCCCATGCTTGACGTGGTGTTTATCATGTTGATCTTCTTTATCGTCGTTGCGACTTTCATCAGGGAGGAAGGGATTCCAGTCTCATTGCCACCGATCCCCGGTGATGTGCCGAAAGTAGAAGATGCGATTACCGTCAGGATCGAGTCCGAAGGTGTATTTGCCGTCAACGGCAGGGTGATGAGTCGCAGCAGTGTTGCGCCCTACGTTCGTGCGCTCCATGGCGAGAACCCGGACGCGGGCTTTTCGGTCATGGCTGCAGACCAGGTGCCGATCAGGGACACGGTGACAGCCGTCGACGCGGGACATGGTATCGGGGTCGACGTCGTTACCATCATGCCGATCTCGGCGGATGATTGAAGGTGCTATAAGTGAAGACAATCGGACTACTCGGGGGTATGAGCTGGGAGAGCTCGGCGCTCTATTACCGCCTGATCAACGAAGAGACCAGGCGCAGGCTTGGCGGCTTGCATTCGGCTCGCATAGTCCTGGTCAGCCTCGATTTCCAGGAGGTCGAGAGGTTGCAGAGCCAGGATGACTGGGCCGCTGCTGCCGATCTGTTGGCCAGCGCCGCCCGGCAAGTTGAGACGGCGGGCGCCGACTTCCTGCTGATTTGCACGAACACCATGCACAAGATCGCTGCTGAGGTGGCCGCAGCGATACGTATTCCTTTACTTCATCTCGCCGATGCAACAGCGGGCCGCATCGTTGATGCGGAGATCAGCACCGTTGGCTTGCTGGGCACCCGATTCACGATGGAATACGAATTCTACAAAGGAAGGTTGAAAGCACGCGGCATAGACGTGTTAACGCCGCCAGCTGCAGGCATGGAGCTGGTCAATCGCGTGATCTATGAGGAGCTCTGCCTGGGCGTCATCAAGGATGATTCAAGGTCCGCGTTGCTCGAGGTCATCGATGAGCTCGTGCAGCGCGGTGCCCAGGCAGTCGTTGCAGGGTGCACGGAGATCGGGATGCTCGTCAACGAAGAGCATACGGATGTCATGTTGTTCGACACGACCCGGATCCATGCAGAGGCAGCGGTGGCTCTCGCGCTCGAATAAGCTGATTCAATAGCCCGTCGCGGCGCGACCAGGCCCTGAAACGCTCAAAACCTGTCGGTGAATAGAGACAGATTTGCATCAGTTTCGCGTTTGTCATCAGTAATGCGATCACCGTCACATTCTTGGTCTGCCCGATGGCTATTATCGAGAATGGCCAAGTAACGGTGAGAGTCATGAAAAGACAGATTATGTCCGGTGCGAGAAACGCATGGCTGATCTTGCCGCTATTGCTTGCGTCTTTGACGCTTGGGGCCTGCTACGAAACTTCTTACGACAAGGCCGTTGCCGGCCTGAATTCAGGAGGAGGTGGAACAACACCGCCACCGCCACCGCCACCGCCGCCACCACCGCCGCCGCCGCCGCCGCCGCCGACAGGCTTCGGTGCGAACTTCTCGGAAATCCAGGCGGCTGTTTTCACGCCGAGTTGCGCGACATCCGGTTGCCATGTGGGAGTGAACCCGGCGGGGAATCTGAACCTCGAGGCGAACAACAGTTACATGATGCTGGTCGGTGTCCCGAGCACCGGGGATCCCGGCACCGACCGTGTTGAGCCGAACTTCCCCGACGACAGTTACCTGATCCAGAAGCTTGAAGGTAATGCGGGTGCACAAATGCCGCCGAGCGGTCCGCTCGATCAGGCCGACATCAATACGATTCGGCAATGGATCAGCGCCGGCGCGATTGACGACACACAACCACCGGCCAGTCTGCCGATCAAGGTAGCGTCATTGTCCATTACGCCAGGAGGTACGCTGGATACGCCGCCGACGCAGATCATCGCGGGCTTCGACCGGCAGCCGGATGCCTCGACGGTTAACCTGAACACTTTCATTCTCGAAGACAGTAGCAACAACGCAATTGCCGCGGCGTCGGTGTCGGTACCTGGTGCGAATCTGCAAAGCGCGGTATTCGACCTGGGCAGCACCACGCTGGTTGACGGTACCTACAGGATTCGCTTACTCGGTTCCGGAGCGTCGTTCATCATGGACATGGACACGAACGCGCTGGACGGTGAATACACCGGAGGATTCCCGTCGGGCAACAATGTAGCCGGCGGTGATTTCGTAGTGCAGTTCACCGTCTCGGTCCCACCGCCGACTGTTGGACCGACTTTGAACGAGATCCAGGCGGCGATATTCACGCCGTCGTGTGCCACGGCCGGGTGCCACAACAACACCACTATGGCGGCCGGGCTGTCATTGGCCGACGCCGATACGAGTTATCTTGAAATGGTTGGGGAGTTCAGTAATCAAACTGGCCAGACCGACGTGCTGCTGGTAGCGCCAAACGAGCCGGACAACAGCTACCTGGTGCGCAAGATTGAGGGCGCGGCAGGAATCTTCGGTAGCAGGATGCCGATTGGCGCGCCAGCGTTGCCCCAGTCAGACATCGACGCGATTCGCCTGTGGATCCTGAACGGCGCAGATCGCTAGCATCCTTCTCTCGCGGGGTTGGCTATCCGCGCGATCCGAAATGACAAGAAAATGAGGTCTTCAGACCAGACCCTGGAGGTCTGGTCCGGCATCGTATGGCTAAGACGATACCGGACCGATCTGTCGAGGTCCGAGAGGAGACCACCATGACTACACGCAAATCAATCGCCGGAAAACCGCTGTTGTACTGGGTCACGCTGGTAGCAATCATCCTTGGCCTGGCCCTCGCAGCGACGTCCGGTGTGGCATCGACTGCCGCGAAGGAGCAGCTGTCACAAGAGACTCAGCTAGTTCCAGATCCGCTTCCACCAGGGGTCCCCGCCTGACTCAGGTTGCACACCGCCGGCGAACGGGATCTTGCCGCGTATTTCATCCACGTCCCAGCCTGTGAGATTGGCAAGCTGCTGTGCTTCACGCTCCTGTCGTTCACGCACGCTGGCCTCGTACTGCGAGATGTCGCAGCTTGCCTCACCGGTCCACGGGCGCCGAATGACATAGCGGCCCTGGTAGTTGCTGCGGTCGCCGGTCTCCTGGAACATCAGGTCCTCAGGAAAATGCTCGGCGTCGTAGCTGACATGCAGTCGCGTCACGAAGACGTTTTGCGCCTGGACCTGCAGTGAACGCTTCGCCTCCTGCCCGTTCCGGCCAATCCAGAACACGCCCAGCTGACGTAGCTCCTTGGCGCTCAAAGGGTCGGCGGCACACGGGTCGCACCAACCCATATCCCAGGCGTACTCCAGAAACACGGCGCGTTCTTTTTCTTTCAGCGTTTGCTTCTCGAACATGGCCCTGTAGAAATCCCCGAATTCGCCATCAACGAACTCCGGAATCTCAACGTTGCTCGGAATTTTCACCGTCCGATAGTTGGTCGTCTCTACACGACCGGTTCTTGTCAGTGCGTAGACGTATAGTTCCTGCTTCCCCTTCGCATTCAAGGTGCCGAGGCGTATCGGGAGCATGAATTTGTTGCTCTCGTAGGCCACCTGCAACGGGCGCAGGTACTGGTAGCCGAGTTTCGACTGTTCCTCGACATTCACTTTCGCCACAAAGAAACGCATATCCTGCTTGAGATAGCTGTCGACGACCTTCCTGGCTCCGCGAGGAATCTTGTAGTCGTTGTCGTTGAGCCAGCGAATCAGGCCGCTACTTTGTTCAGCCGACAAGATCAGGATGTCGTATTCGCCGACCGTGTATTGCGCTTCGATCGTCACGCCGCGCGACCTGGCAGAGCTTTTGAACTGCATGGCGGATGCGGGAAGGCCCGAATCGCGCCCGACCATTTCCTCGAGTTCGTAGCGGGCGCAAGGGTTGGCATCGTGGTACTCGACGAGACGCGGCGACGTGTAAGCATCCAGGTGCTGGATGACGGCGCGGTCGCCAACGTTGATCTGCTCGCGCTCGATCATCGTCGGGACCGGGATGACGACGGCGAAGTCTGCAACCTCGCCTTCGAAATCGTTGGCCATCGTGATGACCGTCCTGTCGTCGTCGCGCACGAGCACGACCTGGGACGCACGATTGAACAAACTGGTATCGGCGCGCGCGACATAGAAACCGCAGAATGCCTGCGCAGTCGTGGTGACGGTGATGGTCACGATTGCCGTGACCAGGGTAATTAACAATCTCATGATTGAACTCCTTTGAGAGAAGCGCTCGTTCGAGCGCCGGGCTTTTCCCACCGGTATTGCGATCCTTGCAAGACTGCGTCGATCAGCGGCACCAGCGGTGCGGACAGGATCAACGCGAGAATCGGGCCATTGGGTTGATAGAAGATGAACTGGATCGTGAACGCGATTGCCGCCACGAGTGTCGCGAACAGCGTGCGACCAACGGCAGTGTCGGGCGTCGTCTTGGGATCCGAGATCATGAAGAAGGCAAAAATCAGCAGGGCGCCGTTCTGCAACTGATGCAGCGGTATCGACATCGGATCACCGAGCCAGATTGCGCGACCAAACAGCAGGGCAGCATAGACGCACAGGAATGCGATCGTCGTTTCCGCGCGCCTGGCTTTCGTTAGCACCAGGAATCCCAGGCAGGCGAGGCCGAATGCGCCGATCGCCGCGCTTCCCCATTGGCCTGAAGAAACCCAGGCCTGGTCACTCAGCAGCATGAGTGACACGAGCGCCACGTTGGCCGGGTTGAAGACGTGTTTGCCGTGTACCCGGATAAGAAACTTGCTGCCAATCGCGATCGCCGCGGCGGCCGCTGCCAACCCGATGAGATCGGTCCTGAGCAGTAGCGTCAGAGACAGCGAAGTGATCAATGCGCTCAATGGATCGAAGCGGGGCAGGTCGGCGAGGCGCGTGCCGAGCAACTGGGTTGCCTGTGCTGTGAACATGATGACCACGGCGTTTTGCCAGTGGATGCCGAAGTCCAGGACGCCGATGCCGATGGTCAGCAAAGTGGTCAGGACCATGATCTGGTAATAGCGCGGGTCGCGCAGTCGGGTTAGCAGTTTCATGCCCGTTGTTAACGGCGCTGCTGGCGATCTGGGTCTATCTTCAACGCATGTGCTATAATTATATCAATAAAAACAACAAGTTAAATTCTTGCATCCAAACGTCTAACGCCGTGCATCTACTGGGTGAAGACTGCTGAGGCAGAGAATTTTTTTTAAGGAGAGAAGACAGTGACAGGTGAATGGATTGGCTTTGCGGCCGTCGTAGGACCGGCAATTTTATTGGGCTTGTTTTTCTGGTTCCGGTATCGGGCCCGGAGGGAGACGCAGGACACGATTCGCATAGCGCTGGATAAGGGCCACGAATTGAGCCCGGAGTTGATCGACCGGCTCGGGCATCCGAAGAAGCCGAAAGACAGGGACTTCAGGCTTGGGATCATCTGGATTGCCGTTGCCATCGGAATCGCGATGTTTAGCTTCGCAATTCCGGAAGAAGACGCGACGCAGCCGCTCCTGGGAATTGCGGCATTTCCGTTCGTGATCGGGATTGCGTACCTGATTCTTAACAAGTTTGCGAAGCAAGACGACTAAGGACGTGTAATTTTGGCCTGGGGAGAAGATCACGAGCTCGTCGCGAGGGTTGTGTCCGCACAGGATACCAACGCTTTCGGTGAGCTCATTCGCCGCCACCAGTCACACGTACGGAATTTCCTGCGCAAGCTGACCGGTGATTACACAGCGGCGGATGATCTGGCACAGGATTGTTTCATCCACGCATGGGACAAGTTGCAGACGTTCTCGGGCCGCGGGTCTTTTATCGGATGGTTGCTCAAGATCGCCTATACGACGTTCCTGCAATCAAAGAGAAAGTCGAAGCGGTATGGGGAAATTCTGGACCAGGTTGGGCATGCGAACGAAGTAAACGATCGCAGCTACACGGTGCAGCCCGACGAGGTCGGTGACCTGGACCGCTTCCTGGCCGTACTGACCGACGAGGAGCGCGCCATCATGCTTATGTCCTATGCCTGCGGCCTTTCGCACAGAGAGATCGGTGAATCAATGGCAATGCCGGTCGGAACAGTGAAATCAGTGATATTTCGTGGTAAAGAAAAGATCAGGACGAATTTTGACATCAAAGATCATCAACATGGCTGAGCGAATCAAAGACGAACAGGACCGTTTACTCGAGTCGATGTTTGAGTCGGCGCCGATCGCGGATAATGGGTTCAGCACGCAGATAGTGAAGCGCATCCGGCGCAAGCTCTGGATTCGCCGGATCACACTGCCTGCGGCGGTCCTCATCGGAGGCCTCGTGGCGTTCCAGCCCGTGGTTGGCCTCCTCAAGGGCGTTTTCCAGCTGCTATCAAGTTTACCGGTTGAGCTGGTGCCGTCCCTGGAGGGCAGCCTGCCATCGCTGCAGCTCATCGTGACCGGTGCGCTTATTCTGTTTGTCCTGATGTTTTCGTTGAACATGATCGAAGACTGATCCGTTTTCGTTGTCTTGCCATGATCGCTCGGTTACATTGCGATCATGACTCTTCGCGACAAAGTCGAGGCCCGATTACCAAACTGGGAACGCTGGTATCCCAGTCTTTTCGATGCGGCCAGTGATCTCGGCATTATCAAAGCCGAAGTCTGCGACCCCAATACCCTTTTGCTGACCCGCCGCCACCAGAAAGTGCGGCAACGGGCCGAAGATGCGCACCGCGAGAAGTGGGGCGGCAAAGCACAGGATTAACGCATGCCATTTGATCTCGATGCCGTCCGGGCCCGGTTCCCGGCCTTAGGCTTAACTGACGACGGCCAACGCCGTATCTATTTCGACAATCCAGCAGGTACCCAGGTGCCTGCGTCGGTTGCGGCGGCGATGTCTGATTGCCTGCTGACCAGCAACGCCAACCAGGGCGGCAATTTTCCGACGTCGGACAGGGCCGACGATATCGTTGCGTCTGCGCGTGTGGCGATGGCCGATTTTCTCAACGCACCGTCGCCCGACGAGATTGTGTTTGGCCAGAACATGACGACCATTACGCTGCACCTGTCGCGTTCGATCGGTCGCCTGATGCGGCCTGGCGATGAAATCATCCTCTCGCGCATGGATCACGATGCCAATGTCTGGCCATGGGTCTTGCTCGCGCGTGACCTCGAGCTCGAAGTGAAATGGCTGGAGTTCGATGCGGCGACGTTCGAATTCGACCTGTCCACGCTTGACGACCTGGTAACAGACCGTACGCGTCTGATTTGTGTTGGCGGCGCGAGCAATCTGACCGGCACAGTCAATGACGTGGTAGCGATCTGCGAGAAGGCGCGGGCAGCGGGCGCGCTGACTTTTATCGACGCCGTGCAGTCGGTGCCGCACGTCGCGACAGACGTTCAGGCTATCGGCTGTGACTTCCTCGTGTGCTCGCCCTACAAGTTCTTTGGGCCGCATCAGGGCGTCCTGTGGGGACGACGCGAAGTCCTGGAGCAGCTGGAGCCATACCGGGTCAGGCCGGCACCGTCGAGTATTCCGGGGTGCTTCGAGACCGGCACGCAGAGTCACGAAGGGCTTGCGGGAATCACGGCTGCAATCGACTACTTCGCTTGGATCGGTCAGTCGATGGCTGGAGCAACAGAACGCCCCGAGGCGCTGCGGGCGGCGATGGCGATGCTGTTCGAGTATGAGAAGGCGCTCGCCAGTCACCTGATTGCCGGACTGCAGGATATCGATAGAGTCACGGTGCAGGGAATCACGTCACCGGACGCTATGGATCGTCGTGTGCCTACCGTCGCGTTCACGCATAGCACTGTTGCACCGGACGTCATCGCCGAGTCGATGGCGAAGGAGAATATCTTTGTCTGGAGTGGGCACAACTACGCTGTTGAAGTTGCCAAGACGCTCGGAGTTTACGAGTCAGGTGGCGTGCTCCGAGTTGGTCCGGTGCATTACAACAGTGAAGCCGAAATCGACGAATTCCTCGAGGCACTGGGACGAATAGTTGCTGCCTGATACAAAGAAAGCCGCATTGCTGCGGC
>CAZKZE010000011.1:0-34954 GCA_964557165.1 uncultured Woeseiaceae bacterium | reverse complement strand
ATACAAAGAAAGCCGCATTGCTGCGGCTTTCCGTGGAATGATGTAATCGAAAAGGAGTGTCAACGAGATGCGTAGCGGTGCTCCATCTTTCGCGTCAGACCCTCAGGTTTTTCGAATACCTTTGCTATCCCACGAGACATGGATCACCTCCTTCTAATTGTTTGCCCGAGGTGAGTATCTCTTGGAAATCAACAAATTCCAAGCGAAAATTTAAGTAATAAATATGCCTTCAATTCAACGCATTTTGTGGGTTATTATTGTCGGCCGGCCCCGGGCTTCTGCCCGGTATAAATTATAAGAGAGAAGAAAATGGCAATTGCAGATCTCAATTACGTACTCAAACTGTTCGGCGGCGCGGATGTGAGCGCAGATCACGAGAACGACCTGTTCCATGAAGTCTTGCTCATGACGCTGGCGAGAGCTGCAAATGCCGACGTGAGTGTCCAGCACGTGGAAGTCGAGCGCATCCAGGAGATACTCAAGAAACTCACCGGCAAGGAATTCAGCGTTGCTGACGTCCGGGTTGCGGCGCGTGAAGAACTCTACGCGGAAGCGACGCTCGTCAAGTACCTGCGCGGCGCGCAGAAAAAACTGACCGACGATCACTGCACGGAGATTGTGCAGGCGCTGACAGCTGTGTTCCGCAGTGACCAGACAATCAGTGCGCTCGAAGTCGACTTCTTCAACAACGTGGTCAACGCACTAAACGTAACGCCGGCCCAGATCGCCGGACTCGTTGCTGGCGACATCTGAGTCACAAAGCAGAATCAGAAGAACGGGCCGTGAGGCCCGTTTTTTTTGCCTCGCCGCGATACACAACAAACAAGCCTGACGCCACGATGATGACTGCACCGAGGACGACGCGGGTGTCCGGGATCTCGTCCCAGATCAGGTATCCGGCCACAGCACCGCCGATGAGCGCCACGTATTCGAGTGGCGCTACCGCGGCCGGCGAGACCGCGCGATAGCCATTCACCAGTCCGACCCAGGCGCCAATTGAACAGACTGCCGCGCTCACGATAAGAAACCAGCCCTTCATGTCTGGCATCAGCCAGTCACCGCGGTCGGCGAACACAACCGCGACGATCATCGGAGCTACAACGACGTAGAACGACAGGGACAGCGTCGATTCCGTATCGCCCAGTTTGCGGGCGGTAATTGCCTGGCTGGCATAGCAGAGTGCCGCAATAAGTACCGCAATCGACGCAAAAGAGAGCTCGCCGCTGCCGGGCCGCAGCATGACCAGTACACCGATGAAGCCGATAATGACCGAGCTCCAGCGCCGCCAGCCGACTTTGTCGCTAAGGAACAGCGCAGCCAGCGCGGTCACCATCAACGGTGCTGTGTAGCCGAGTGTTAGTGCATTGACGAGCGGCATGTTCGCCACGCCGTAGAAGAACCCAAACATGGCACCCACCGCAAGGAACGAACGCAGGACGTGCCAGCCGATTCTCCGCGTCCTGAGTGCCTCGTACCCGCCGAAACGCGGCGCCACTGCCAGCAAGAGAGCCACCGCGATGGCGCTACGCAGGAAGACGAACTGGTTGAGCGAATAGGTCTCCAGGATTTCCTTGGCGCACAGATCCAGGGCGAGGCCGGAGCTCACGCCAAACATCATCCAGGTGGCTGCGCGCCGCACATTCTCGTGTCCGATCGAAGTGGTCATGCGATTCGGGGAGTCCGGGGTGAACGAAGGCTGAACATGGTCTCACGCTTTTTTGCCGATGCCCATATGGTTCAGCATCGATTCAGTGTCCCGAGTGCTTAATGGAGTCGTAAGCAAGGAGAGGACACCACCATGAAACATATGACCCGTACAATTTTCCTGATCACCATGACGTTGCTCGCGACCGCAAGCATGGCGCAGGCAGACGACGAACCCAGGCAGAGCCTGACCTCACAGGGCAGCCAAATAGAGCGCGGCCGTGTAGGGGATGACAACACGTCCTACGACGAATTCGAGGCACTGAAGATCGAGGGTACCCGGAGCGTGAAAAGTGCACGCTCGGTACCCCAGGAAGAGGGCGCCGCTGTAACACAGGCCGCGAATCCGAACTTCTGGTTCTACGATGCCGATATCCAGTTGTTTTCGGATCTCGATAACGATGGGTATTACTTCGGTATCGACCTGTGGTTCGACGCGGATACGAGCTACTCGGTTGCCGAGGTCTACGCCGTGCTCTACCTGAGCTACGAATATGGCCCGTGGAACGAGTATGCCGAGACAGAGGACTTCACCCTGTATGGCACGGCCAGCAGCGATGACTACGTTGTCGAAACCGAACTCATCTCGGGTTACCCGACTGGCAACTATGACATTCTCATCGAGCTCTTCGATGCGTACGACGGGACCTACCTCGCGAGCTTCGGTCCGGAAGATACGTCGGAGCTGTCCTTACTGCCGCTCGAAGACTCCACGCGTGACACGCCGGCGGGTAGCCAGACTCAGGTCGTGGTCAACTCGGGTGGCGGAGGCGCAACCGGCTTGCTCTTCCTGCTTGGACTCCTGGCGGTACGCATGACTTTACGGCCCCAGGCGGCAAGGCTGTCGAAATAGATATACAGGGCTGGCACGACGAGCAGTGATACGACCGTCGAAAACGCCAGGCCGCCAATAATCGCCCTCGCCATCGGGTAGTACGGAGGACCGTCTCCACCAATCTGCGTAGTGCCCATGGCGAGCGGCGTTAGCCCGACAATCGTTGTGGCTACCGTCATCAGGATCGGACGCAGGCGATCCCTGCCTGCCACCACAATTGCCCGATTCCTCGGTATGCCTTCCTGGCGCAAATTATTGATGTGATCGACCAGCACGATGCCGTTGTTCACGACGACGCCGATCAGGATCATGATCCCGATCATGGCCATGAATGAGAACGTAGTGCCCGTCGCAGCGAAGAACAGAAACACGCCAAAGATCGAGAACACGATCGACCCGAGGATGATCGAGAATGGCAGGAGTAATGACTCGAACAACGCCGCCATGACGAGGAAGATGCACGCGATGCCTAGCAGGATATTGGTGAGCATCATGTCGGCTGTTTCGTCCTGACGTTCGAATCCGCGGCCTTCCTTCCAGCTGTAACCCGGCGGCAGCTCGATCTGGTCCATCAGGCTCTGGACTCGGGGACGCACATCATCGGGGGTGACGTCCTCTTCGAGATTCGCGTCGATAATGACAGCTGTCTGGCGATCGGTGCGCCGAATGGTGTCAGGTGACTTGCCAATCTGCATGCGCGCCACGCTGCCAAGCGTGATGCGCTGACCATCGCGCGTATACAGAGGCAATTCGGCCAGCTGCTCGATACTCTGCTTGTCGTCTTCGCGAAACGCGAGACGAACCTGGACCTCGCCGGAGTCGCCGCGGAACTCGCGCAGGTTCTGGCCGCGCATCGCAATGGAAATCGATTCCGCAATCTCAGCCGTCGACAGGCCCGCATTCGCCGCGCGCGTCCGGTCGATACTCACGCGTATCTCGCGGTCACCGGATTCAGCATCGCCCTGTACATCCTTGAGCCCGTCAATGCTCTCCAGCGCGCGGACGATGTCGACGCTGAGCTCGTTGAGAATCTCGGTGGAATCGCCACTGACCTGGATAGAAAAGCCTTCGCCGCCACCTTGTTGGTCGAACTGAAAACTGGGTGCGCCAATCGCTATTTCGGGCAGGTCTTTCTCAATGCGTTCGATGATCTCCCTGGTCGACAACGTTGCGTCGTCCTCGTCTGTCAACAGGATGGTCGACTCGGCACGGCCCTGTTCGTAATAGCTGTAGACCGAACGAATATTGAATTCCTCGGCCCGCGAGTACAGGTAGTTCTCGATCGTGTCGACAGTCTGTTCAACGCGCTCGAGCGAGTGCTGTCCTTCGACGTGGTAGGGCATGAACAATCGGCGTCCGACGTCCTGCGGGAACATGTCGAACTTCACGAGTTGCAGGGCCATGGGCAGAATGCCGATTACGCAGATCAGGAATATCCCGAGGGCAGACCACCAGCGGTGGCTGATTATCCACTCGAGGCTGCGCGTATACCGGTCGGTCAGGCGTGACATCCAGCCGCCTTCTGCCGGCATTGGCGGCACCTTGACGCGCGCTGCGAGCATCGGCACGAGCGTCTGTGCGATCAGCAGCGACGCCAGCAGGGCAACGATGATGGTTACAGCCACATGGGTCAGGAATATCGTGATATCGGTCTGCGCGCCAAAGACGATCGGCGCAAAGACGATGATCGTCGTAAACGTGCCCGCGATAACGGCCAGGCCGACTTCCCTGACGCCCTTGATGGTCGCCTTATAGGGCTGGTCGGGATTCTCGGAACGATAGCGGAAGACGCTCTCGGTTATGACGACGGCATTATCGACGAGCATGCCGACGGCGAGCATCAGGCCCATCATCGACAGGATGTTCAGTGTTAGTCCCGCGAAATACAGCGCGCCCAGTGTTATGAGCAAACTGAACGGCACCGATGCGGTGACGATAATCGTCGTCGTGAGCTGTCGCAGGAACAGGTACAGGACGATGATTGCCAGCAGGCCGCCCAACGCTCCGGCGGTTAGCAGGTCGGCCAGCGATTCGCGCACGCTGTCACCCTGGTTGTCGAGTGCGAAGATATTGATGCCCTGCATCTGGGGTAACTGGCTGATCTTCTCGACTTCGGCCATGACGCGGTCGGTGACGTCGACGAGATTCGAACCCGTGGCCTTGTTGATCGCAACGCCTATCGCATAGTCCTGGTCCAGGTGCCGCCCATAATTTCGATCCGGCGTGCGCAGCTCGACGTCAGCAACATCGGCAAGGCGCAGGCCTGCCGGATTCACACTCAGGTTGCGAATTTCTTCAATTGACGAGAACTCACCGCTCGGCCTTACGCTGAAGCGTTCACCACCGGCCGTTATCTTGCCGGCACTCACCGCGAAATTGCTGCTTTCGAGCAGCATGCGAATCGTGGCGATATCGACGCCGTAGGCGGCGAGCAGGTCAGGTTTCAGAAGAATACGAATTTCGCGCGGGTCGACCCCATGCAGTTCGACACGCGATACCCCTTCAAGCCGTTCGAGACGGCGCTTCAGCACCCGGTCGAGCAGGTCGTAGCTGTCCGACAGATCACGTTCACTCGAAATTCGCAGCTGCAGGACGGGCTGGTCGCCCAGGGAGCCCGTGAATACGAAGACGCGCCGGATATCGTCCGGCAGCAGGTGCCTGATGCCATCCACCTTGGCACGAGCCTCGATGCCCTTGGCGCCCATGCTCTGGTCCCAGCCGAACTGCAGGAAGATCTGCGACTGGCCCTCGTCAGAGCTCGAGAACATCTGCTCGACACCGGACAACGTCGCCAGTGCTTCCTCGACCGGCCGCGTGATCAGGCGTTCGACTTCCTCGGGTGTGGATCCCTCGTAAGGGATCTGAATGAAGATCCCGGGGAATTCGATATCGGGAAATTTCTCGAGCGGCAGCAGCCGTGACGCGATGAGACCAACCAGCGCCAGCGCGACGAATACGACGACAGTCGTTACTGGTCGGTGCAATGCGACTTCGGTGTGTTTCATTGTGCCGCCGTCACCGGTTCGCCGGCCGCTACGGGCCATCGTTTGCGATCCATCAGGGAGTACACGACCGGGATGACGACCAGCGTCAGCAGCGTGGACACCACGAGTCCTCCGATTACCGTGATTGCCATCGGCGTGCGAACTTCGGAACCCTCACCGAAGCCCATGGCCATCGGTAACAATCCCAGCGCCGTCGTCAATGAGGTCATAAGAATGGGCCGCAGGCGGGCGGTACCGGCCTCCATGATGGCTTCGATTCGTTCGACGCCCTGTGCGCGTAGCTGGTTGATGAGATCGACCAGCACGATCGCGTTGTTGACGACAATACCCGCAAGCATGATGACGCCGATCATTGCGACGATGTTGATCGTCGTACCTGTAATGAACAGGGCGAGCACGGCACCAACCAGCGCGAGCGGAATCGTAAACAGGATAACGAAGGGGTGAATCAGCGACTCAAACTGCGATGCCATCACGAGATACACCAGGAAGATCGCGAGTATCAGCGCGAACTGCATCGACTTGAATGATTCCTCCATCTCCTCGCTTTGTCCCGAAACCAGCGCCGAAATGCCTTCGGGCATAGGGATGCGGTGGATTATCGCGCCAGCCTCAGTCGCCGCCGCGCCAAGGTCGCCGTAGGCCAGGTTCGCGGTGATAATTGCAACGCGCTCCTGGGCGACCCGGCGAATCTCCGCGGGGCCCTGTGACACCTTCACCTCCGCAACAGCATCCAGCGTGACGGGACGGTCCGAGGTCGGATTGACGATCAGGCTTCGGATTTCCTCAATACTCGAGCGTCGTGTGTCCACGCTACGCACGAGCACGTCGATCTTCTTGTCACGCCAGGTATAGCGCGTCGCAAGTTCGCCTCGAACATTCGCGACGACGCGATTCGCAATGTCGCGTACGGCGAGGCCGAGTTTCGCGGCACGCTCCTGGTCGAACACGATCTGGATCTCGGGATTGCCGCGCTCGACAGTGGTCTTGATGTCGGCAAAGCGATCGGACGCCGACATCTCGGCGACGACGGCACCACTCACGCGGGCCAGCGCGTCCAGGTCGAAGCCCGATACTTCAATCTGCAGCGGGCTTGCGAACGACAACAGGGCCGGGCGGCTGAACTCATACTGCACGCCAGGCAAACGGGCCAACTCTGCGCGCATTGCGTCCATCGCTCTGTTCTCGGCGTCGCGGCCAGAGCCGCGCGCCAACTGCACGCTCAGCGTTCCGGTATTGTCGCCTGCGTCGACGGGATTGGCGTCGAGACGGTTGCCCGTTCCGGCAACCGAGTAGTTCAAAGCGACGGCATCGATACCGGCTGCGGCGCGCTGAGCGGTCTGGATGGCGCGGTCGGTTTCGGAGAGTGGGGCTCCCGGCGATAATCTGAGGTCAACATCAAACTCGCCCTGCGAAAACTGCGGGATGAGCTCGGTGCCGAGTCGTGGCAGCAGCGACATCGTCCCTGCGAATATGAGAACGGCCGTGATAATTACGGTCGCGCGATGACTCAGGGACCAGCGCAGCAAGCCCGGGTAGACGGCGGCGACCGCCGCATAGAGCCTTTGCAGTATCCAGGTAGGCACCCAGAGCAGCACCCAAAGGACCTTGCCTATCGCGAAGAATACGAAGCCAAAAATACGGACGACGAATGCAACCAGCAACGTAAACCACCCCGCAGGTTCTCCATCTCCGCCATCATCGTAACGGCTGCGCGCGCCCAGCGAGGCGAGCATCGGGATCAGCGTTAGCGCGACGATCAACGAGAAGATCAGCGCAAACGTGACCGTCAGCGCCTGGTCGCGGAAGAGCTGGCCGGCGACGCCGCTGATGAAGACCATCGGGAAGAACACGGCAATCGTCGTAAGTGTCGCCGCGACGACAGCCGACCCAACTTCGGCTGTGCCGTTCCGGGCGGCCTCGACAATGTCTTCGCCTTGTTCTTTCTTGCGAACGATGTTCTCGAGCACGACGATCGAGTTGTCGACCAGCATGCCGACGGCCAGGGCGATTCCGCCAAGCGACATGATATTCAGCGAAATGCCGTTGGTGTACATCAGCAGGAAGGTGCCGATGACTGAGACGGGTATTGCGATACCGACAATCGTGGTGGCGCGAGAATCGCGGAGGAATCCATACAGCACGAAGATCGCGATCAGGCCGCCAAGGATAGCGGCAAGACGAACGTCGTTTACCGCCGATGAGATAAACGTCGACTGGTCATAGATTTTCACGAGCTCGATATCTTCAGGCCAGTTATCGTCTTCGAGCAGGGTCTGAATGCGCTGTTCGATACGCCTCGCGACCTGTACCGTATTCGCGTCACCTTCCTTGTAAACCGCGAGCTCGACGGACTCCTGTCCGCGCACGCGCGTTATTGCCTCGCGTTCCTTGAAACCGCGTTCGACAGTCGCCACGTCTCGCAGGTAGACAGGTCGGTCGGCGACGTACGCAACGATCGCATCGCGGAATTCGCCGACGCTCTGGAACTCATTCAGGGTTCGCACGAGGAAACGCTGGTTGCCTTCTTCCAGGCGGCCACCCGACAGGTTGACGTTTTCAGCGCGAATACGAGCGGCAATCTGGTCGATACTGATGCCGAGCTGCGAGAGCTTCTGCTGATCGACCTGGATCTGGATCTCGTCTTCGAGGCCGCCACTGACTTTCACGGCAGCGGTGCCTTCCTGTGCTTCCAGGTCGGTCTTGATGCGGTCTTCGGCGAAACGCCGCAGAGCCTTCAGTCGCGCTTCGCCTGATTCGCCACCCTGGGCGGATTCCTTGTACAACAGGCCCAGCCGGACGATGGGCTCGGAGGACGGGTCAAACCGCAACAGCAATGGTCGACTGGCCTCCAGAGGCATGAACAGCACGTCCAGTTTCTCGCGTACGTCGATGCCCGCGATGTCCATGTCGGTTCCCCACAGGAACTCGACGGTGACATCCGACTGCCCCGAACGGGAGACCGATCGCACGAGGCGCACATTGCGGACCACGCCGACGGCTTCTTCGATCGGCTTCGTCAACAGGTTCTCGACTTCGATGGGTGCCGCCCCGGTCAACTCGGTACGTACCGTAACCGTCGGATAGGATATATCCGGCAGCAAGTTCAGTTTGAGACGGGATAGCGACACCATGCCGAACAGCACGATTGCCACCATGAACATCACGATCGTAACGCGACGCTCTGTCGCGATCGCTACCAGGCGACGCATCAGTTCGCGTCCTCAGCGACAGCCTCGGGGGCTGGCGGTGCGTTGATAACCGCCACAGTAGCGTCGGGTTTCAGGCCGATCTGGCCGACTGTGATCACATTGTCGGCGTCGTCGAGACCCTCGATGATCTCGATCATGCCTTTCTCGCCATAACCGGTTCGTACAACCCGACGAATGGCCTTGTTGTCTTCAACAACGAACACGCTCTCAACGCCCAGCTCTTCCATTACGGCGCTACGCGGAACCAGCAGAACACTCTCGTGCCGGTCGTAGACAATACTTATGCGACCGAACATCCCGGGCTTGATGCGCCGCGTTTCGTCGCGGATTTCAATGGTAATCTTGAACGTGCCCGTCGCCGGATCGACGATCGGGCTGACTCGCGTGACGGTTGCCAGGATTTCTGTGCCCGCCAGCGCGTCGATATCGATCGCTACCGGCTGGTCAGCGGAAATCTGCTGGTATTCGCGTTCCGGGACATGCAGATAGGCAACCAGGGGCTCCAGGCTGGTTACGCGGTACAACGGGTCACCGACCCTGATCGTGTTGCCAAGCTTGATGTAACGCTCCGAAATGACACCGCCGATCGGTGCACGGATCTGGGTGTAGTCGAGTTCGAGACTGGCCAGGTTGTAGGATGCCTGGAGGGACTCGAGGTCGAACTGGAGCTTCTCGTAATCGCCTTCCGAGAGCAGGCCTTTTTCGCGCAGGTCCTTGTTACGTTCGAAATCACGCTGCATCTTCCTGAGCCGGGCGCGGGATTCATTGAGTTCGAGGCGCAGGCGGTCACCGTCGAGCCGGGCAAGGACTTGTCCTTCTTCTACTTCATCCCCTTCCTCGACGAGAACTTCGCGAATCTCACCTTCAACTTTGGCGATCACGTCTGCTTCGGCATACGCCTCGATGGGTGCCGTACCCGAGTAGACGGCCAGTACATCACCGCGAACTGGCGTGTTGGTCTCTACCGGGACAGGAGGAATCTCTTCCTCTTCTTCATCATCCGGCGACTCGCCTTGTTGACAGGCACTCAGTAATAGCACGCAGGCGAACGCCGCCGAGCTAATGCGATGTAGCTTCATGAATCCTCCCTTATGCGATCGCGCCGGAATGCGGCGCGATTATCGCGAGTCGCGTCAGCCCGTGAAGCTGTCCTGAATTTTCGTGCTGGCGAGAACCTTGCTGCCATTCCTGAGGCCCGATTGGCCAACAACAACGACAAGGTCGTCTTCGCTAAGTCCGCCCAGGATTTCGACGTTCCCGTCGGCGAGGATTCCCACGTCCACGGTACGGCGCACCACTTCGCCATCGCTCACAACGTAGACCGTGTTCACGTCGTCTTCGTCGAGCAATGCCATGGCCGGAATAACCAGGGCATCTGCGTGCTGTTCATAGGCGATCGTGAAGCGACCGAACATTCCCGGCGCCAGGTCGCCCTGCTGGTTATCGATGATTGCCGTCGCGCGGAATGTGCCATTGCGCGAATCGATGGTCGGGCTGACTCGTGCGATTGTGGCCGGAAATTGCGTATCCGGCATCGAGGCGACTTGAATACGGGCCGAATGGCCGGCAGCAAACTTGGACAGCTCGGACTGCGGAATCTGCAGGTAAGCAATCAGCTCACTGGTCTCTGTAACACGGAACGCGACGTCATTGACGTCGAGATGTTGCCCTGGTTTCACTTCGCGTGCTGCAACAACACCGGCGATCGGTGCACGAATCTTTGAGTAGTCGTAGGTGAGCTTCCTCAGCTCGTAGCTTGCCTCGAGTGCTTCAAGGTCGTAATGCAGGTTATCGAACATCGACGCACTGATCAGCCCGCGTTCGTGCAGGTCCTTGTTGCGCTCGTATTCTGTGCGTGCCTGCTTGAGATTCGCTTTAGCGGCCAACATTTCGAGCCGCGAGCGTTCACCATCGAGCCGCGCCAGGACCTGGCCTTCGACGACCCGATCACCTTCCTCGACGAGTAGCTCGACGATTTCGCCGGCGACGCGCGCGACGACGGGCGCATCGGCATCCGATGTGATCGTCGCAGTTGCCGTGTAGGTGGCGTAGATGTTCGTGCGATAGGCCTGCGCGACCTCAACAGGAACCGGCGTTGCCGCCTGCACGGTGGCCTCGTCAGATACGCTGGCTTCTCCCACGCCACAGCCCGTCAGCAGGGCAGATCCCGCCAGCGCCAGTGCTGCAATGATCGGTTTTGTCGTTTTCATGTTACCCAGACCATACTCATTTAGTGTTGTAGTTAAGTATAACACTAGTTCGGTATAACGCAACCCGGGAGTTCGCAGTATTCGGGCTTTTCCTGGCCCTACCAAGAATCAAGGAGTTACGATCGATGTGCCCACGCCAATGTGGCCACTCGACTATTAGATGCGCGAGATACGGATTTGGATTGGTCGCGGCAAAAAAAGTTCTGGGCGGCCGCTCCGCCGGCCGCCCGGAAACAGCCTGGATCAGGTGGCGGAGGGCTCCGCGGGTGTCATCGTCCGCCGCTCTTTCCAGCGCTGCACCAGGTTCGCCTGGATCATCAGGAGGCTCGGCGTCAGCAGCAGGGTCAGGATCGTCGCGAATGCGAGACCGCCTGCGACCGATGAGGCCAGCTGGGTCCACCACTGTGAACTGGGTGCTCCGATCGAGACCTCCCGGTCGATCAGGTTGACATTGACTCCCAGAACCATCGGCATGAGACCGACGATGGTAGTCACTGTCGTCAACAATACGGGCCGCAAGCGGATCGCACAGGTACGCAGGACCGCCTCGAACGGCTGTTCGCCACGATTGCGCAACACGTTGTAGGTGTCGATGAATACGATGTTGTTGTTCACGACGATGCCAGCAAGGGTAATCACACCGACACTCGACATGATCACGCCGAAGGGTTTGCCCATCAGCAGGTGGCCGAGAAGAACGCCGCCTGTCGAGAAGAGGACCGCCGTGAGAATCAGGCCTGCCTGGTAAATGCTGTTGAACTGTGTCACCAGGATAATCGCCATGATCGCGAGCGCCATCATCATTGCGCGAGCGAGGAAGTCCATGTCTTCCTGCTGATCCTCGGTGCTGCCGCGGAACGACCAGCTGACGCGCGGATCAATCTCAAGGGCAGGGACTTCCGCCTTGAGTTCGCGAACGACGTCGTCGACAAGCATGCCGGCCGCCACATCGGCGTCGATGGAGAGCGTGCGCCGCATATCCGTGCGGCGAATCGTGCTGACCTTTTGTGCGGGAACACGTTCGATGAACGTGCTAATTGGTACCAGGCCCTGTTCGGTCGGAATACGCAGCTCGTCAATCTGCGAAAGACTGCGGCTGCCTTCGGGATAGCGCACGCGAATGTCGATTTCGTCGTCGCTGTCATCAGGGCGATATTCGCCGATCTTGATGCCATTGGTGACGAGCTGCACCATTGCGCCAACGAGGGAGATGTCAGCGCCGAATCGTGCTGCTTCGGCGCGGTCGACCTTGATCTGCCATTCGATCCCGGGGAGCGGACGACTGTCCTCGACGTTCACGATTGAGTCGTAGGTTGCCATGTGGTCGCGCACGCGCTCTACAGCAGCATTCAGTTCATCCGGGAATCGCGAAGAAAATTCGATACTGATGGGTTTGCCCATCGGCGGACCCGCGTCCGGTTTGCGCGTCTCGATACGTATGCCGACGAGATCACTGGTGCGTTCTCGAATCTCGGCGAGAATATCATCGGATCTGCGGCGCTTGTCCCAGTCAATGTAGTTCAGGGTCAGGGAACCGATCAGGTCTTCGGCACCCTGGTCACTGGCGCCAGTCTTCGCGTACAGGAACTCGATCTCGGGCATACCCAACACCCGCTCTTCGACCTGGCGTACCAGGAAGTCCTGTTCGTCGGTCGACAGGTCGCCGCGTGCGCGAATATCGACCATGCCGAACGGCGCTTCGACATCCGGGAAATATTCAATCCCCTTGCCGAACATGAAGAACGCTGCATAGACGGCGATCAACAGGCTGGAAACGCCGGCGACGCCGCGCCATGGGTGACGGAGTGTCTTTTTCAGGAACCGGATGTACGTGCCGGTGAAGCCGGTGACCTCATCGAGGTTGCCGGTCTCCGCGGCCGCCAGGTTACGTCGGGCCTCCTCTGTATTCGCGCCCGTCCGGCCGAATATCGAGCCGAGTGTCGGCACGAAAATCAGGGCCATAAACAGCGACGCGGCAAGCACGGCGATCAATGTGATCGGCAGGTACTTCATGAACTCGCCAGACGTGCCGGGCCAGAGCGCGAGTGGCACGAATGCAGCCAGCGTCGTACAGGTCGACGCGATGATCGGCCACGACATACGCACAGCCGCTCGCGAATACGCGTCGTGACGGGAGTCGCCCTCCGCCATGCGGCGGTCAGCCATCTCGGTGACGACAATCGCGCCATCGACGAGCATGCCCACGGCCATGATCAGGGCAAAAAGGACCATCATGTTGATCGTTACGCCGAACGAGCCAATCAGGAGAATGCCCATCAGGAAGCTGCCCGGGATTGCCACGCCGACGAGGAGAGCAGACCGAATCCCGAGAATGCCAATGATCACAATAAAGACGAGCAAGACAGCGGCCAGCACGTTGTTCTGCAGTTCGGACAGCATGTCGTTCACATCTTCGGACTTGTCCCGGGATGCGACAATGTCGATTCCGGGCGGCCAGTAAGCGCGTTCTTCATCGATGATCGCATTGACCTCAGCAATTGTGTCGATGATGTTCGCACGCGATCGCTGAATGACCTCAATGGCCATCGCCGGCTTGCCGTCCAGCCGGGCAACGCTCTCGGCGTCCTTGTAGGTGCGACGTACCTGGGCGATATCCTTGAAATGTACAACACGCTCGCCGACAGCCTTGATCGGCATGTCGAGCACATCCTCTGCGCTCTCGAACACACCCGGGACCTTTACGGGAAATCGTCCTTCATCGGCGTGCAGCGCGCCGGCTGCTACCAGCCTGTTATTGCGATTAACAAAATTGATGATTTGTGCCTGGTCGAGGCCGTAACTCTCCATTGAGAGCGGATCGACAACGACTTCCATCAATTCTTCGCGCGTACCGATCAGGTTGACCTCAAGGACACCTGATAGCGCCTCGAGTTTCTCCTCGAGGTCTTTTGCGATCGTGGTCAGAGTACGCTCAGGCACATCGCCCGCGAGGTTCAATACCAGCATCGGATCGAAACGAGACATCTTCACCTCGTTGACCGTGGGTTCCTCGGTTTCGCCGGGTAGTTTGGCCTGTGCAAGATCGACCTTCTCTCGCACGTCCTGCAGCGCCTGCTTGGTGTCGATTCCGGCATCGAATTCAAGCTGGACGTTTGCGCCGCCTTCATACGCGTTGGCGATCATTTCCTTGACGCCCTCGATGGATCGCAATTCCTGCTCCATCGGGCGCACCAGCAGGCGCTCGGAGTCCTCGGGCGAGATGCCATCGTGCTCGATGCTCACGTAAACAATGGGAATCTCTATGTCAGGCTCGGCTTCCTTGGGGATCGTCGTATAGGCGACGATCCCGCCGATCAGGACCACGAGCAATGACAGCACGATGGTGCGCGACCGCAGCATTGCCAGCTCGATAACCTGCATTAGTCGGTTTCCCCGCCATCCTTGACGGCGACTGCCGTCTCTACGTCGTCTTCCGGAACCGAGTTGACGACGGCGCCGTCGGCAACATAGCCCTGGCCCACCGTGATGATCGTCGTGATTTCCGGAAGACCAGCGAGCCAGACGCCGTCATTCGACGACAGAGCGATATCGGCGACGACAAACTCGACTTCGCCCCGGTCATTAATGATCTTGACCCCAACGTTGCCTGCATCGTCGAGCGTCAACAGCGACGGTGAAATTCGATGTGCGAAAACCATCTCCGCGGGAATTCGTAATTCGGCCGTGCCACCGGCGCGCAGCTTACCATCGTCGTTCGCAACTTCGAGTTCGACGACAAAGGTTCGCGTGGCTTCATCGGCAACAGGAGCTACGTACCGGATGCGACCGCGCACAGTTTCGCCCGTAGCGAGGCGGGCTTCCGCCGTATCGCCGACATCCACGAATCGTGCGTCGAATTCAGACAGGTTGGCGCTGACGATAATCGTGCGATTGTCGACGTAGGTGGCGATCGGGTCGCCGCGACTAACGAAGTCTCCAACTTCGACCATGCGGTCTTGCAGCGCACCCGCGAAGGGCGCGCGTACCGACCTGTACTCGAGGTCGAGTCTTGCACGGGTCAGCTCCGCCCTGGCAGATTCGAGTAACGCAAGTGCCTCCTGGAGTTGTGCGTCCGATACATAGCTTTCGGATTTCAGCCGTTCCCTCGCTTCATACTCGACTTCACGCTGTTTGACTGTCGCTTCGGCCTGGGCAAGTCGTGCGGCGCGGTCGCGCTCGTCCATGCGCAATATTAAATTGCCACGTTCGAGGCTCGTGCCGCGCTCGGCGCCGATGTACTCGATACGCCCATCCGTCTCGGCGGAGAGCCGTGCAATACGTGCCGGCGCGGTCTTGCCATTGACCACAATCGTCCGCATGACTTCCTCGGCCGACTGGGTGCGCACACGAACGGCGTTCTTCGAAGGCGCAGCGACAGCGGTGTCGCTTGCGCCGATTTCGTCCTCGGAGTTGCCGAGCGTGCCCGACGCAACCCACAGCGTCACAGCGACGATGATGCCGGCTGAAACGAACCAGGATTTGTAACGATGGATGTAGCCCTGTTGCATCGCTCAGGTTCCTTATTGAGCAGCCGCTACTTTCGCGGCCGTCTCTTCCGTCAACAGATGACGATTCTCATTGATATAGGTTTGCATCGCGCCGGCGACGGCCTTGCCGAAGCCGAGGACGAATTTCGCTCCCTCGGGCCAGTCGCACATTTCTTCGGTTTCGAACTGGTGGAACATCGCCTGGTAGCGCGTGATCTCGGCGAGACGGTTATCGAGCACCGTTTCGATATCCTGTGGACGCATCAGGTGAGCGAAGCACATCGTCGCCAGGAATTCGGATCGAATCTTGTGGCAGGGACTCGGATTCTGGAGCGCTTTGAGCAGGAACTCACGCCCGTCGCCCGTGATCTCGTAGACCTTGCGGTCGGGCTTACCTTCCTGTGGCACTTCCTCGCACTCGACCAGGCCGTTCTCGGCCAGCCGCGACAATGCCGGGTAGATGGACCCATACCCAGCCGCAAAAAAATGGGCGAATGAGGACTCGAACTGCTTCTTCAGGTCATACCCGGACGCGGGTCCGTCGGTCAGCATTCCGAGGCAAACGGTTTTTACATCCATGCGCTTCACTTACGGCAGCAGAGGCTGCCCATATATCGGGGCGATGCATAATATCAGTTCGATATATAAAGTCTAGCGCTAATCTGTAACAAATCGTTTCAAACCCCCGTTCTGCGCGGTTCCCTGCTAACTGAAGTACTGCGCGAGGAACGGGTTCAGCAGCCGGTTCTGCGGATCCAGCTGTCGCCGAATCTTGCTAAACAGCTCGAGGCGATTGGCATAGAGCTGCTTGCCATATTCGGCCTGCATGGATCGCGATTGACTGAATAGCGGCGTGCCTCCCCAGTTCCCGGCGAACTGAGCCAGATCGATGACGAAATCCTCCCAGCCTTTTTCCTGGGTTGATGACACCTGGAATGCGATCAGCGGTTCGTCGAACGATGGCGACAGCAGTGCAGACGTGTCCTTGCCGACGCGAAACCCGGCGGCTGGCAGATCGGTTCGATAGCCCGAGCCCTCAAGAGTATCGCGACAAAACTCCCGGTAGGCCTTGATGACGACCGAAAAGTCCGATGCAGGAAAACACCAGGTCGACTGCACTCGATTGCGCGGCTTGCGTCTGCGGCCCGCCGACGTGTTGTTGTTTCCATTCCTGACGAGCCGCGTGTTGACCAGGTCATGCGTCGCCGCGCTGATGCTATCCATGAGGCGGTACCTGACGGACGGAATGGGCATGACACGGTTAAGGGATTTGAAGACATGTGGAAGCACCGTGCTTTCGCCCCAATCCTTGATCTTCCACGGCGGCGCATAGCTGTTCCCGGGTGACGTCTCGTAGCGACGAAGATCGAGATACACGCGATCCATGTAGGGCATGACGTAGAATTTCAGCCCGACATCTCGCGCAGCGAGGCGGTTGATGACATCGGCGAACGTACCAATCGTCATGCGGCGATGACTGGCGGAAAATGTCGCCGCGGGGCGCACGCGCAAAGTCACGGCATAGATCGCGCCCAGCATGCCGTAGCTCAAGCGGAACGCGCTCAGAAGGTGCTGTTGCTGGTTCGTTACCTTCATCAGCTGTCCGACTGGCGTGACGACCTTCATGCTGACAACCTGCGTTGAAAGATACGCCGCGTTATTGCCGATGCCAGGTCCCATACAGGGTGATGCAACTGCTCCACCAATCGTGCGCTGCAACTGGTCGTGATTCCCGACCAGTTCGAGCTCCAGTTCGGCCAGCGCTGCGATGAGCGAGCCAAGACGAACGCCGGCCTCCACGGTCACGGTATGGTTGTAGCTGTCGATGCCAAGAATCCGATCGAGGCCTGACATATCCACGATTGTTCCGGACGTCACCGCGTTGCAGTCGGTTGACGCACTTCCGGAGCCGCGGACACGAATCGGTGCCGGAACCTTGTTGGCCGGATCGAAACATCGCATCAGGTCCGCGAGGTTTGCGGGTGTGTAGGTCTTGGTCGGTTCCTGGCGCCGCACGAAGCGGCCGGTGTCACGAAATCTCGGGGAAGCCATCCTTGTCTCCAGCGCTATTACTCCATTGCCAAAGACACACGGCCCGCATCGCAACAGTCGATGAGGATTCGCCCTGGTAACCCCGCTGTCGTAGGAAATCCCTTAGACCGGAAGCTTTGCGACGCTGTCTTTCGACAGGTGTGCCTTTGTCATACGAACATCGATCCTTGCATATCGACAGGTGCGCTGCAACGAACCAGTTCCGACGTCGTTATTCTGTCAAATGGATGGGACACATATGGTCAATGTGCGTGTTTATGGCCTTCGTTGACAGGCAACAGGCAGCAACCCATCATTGCCACCACATGGGAATGTTCTCAACTCTGGTAGGCAGCCGCTTGCCGCCGAAGTACCAGCGCTTCTTCAAGCTCCCTGAGCGTGTCGAGTCCTGGAAACCGGAGAACACGGCGGCCACGAGCCTGGGGCGCGCCGCGCAGCACTGGCGCGACTCGCGGCCGCAGGCGGCGGGGCTCTACCGACTTGACTCGGGCATCGATGCGTTAAGTGCCCGGGTCGGCCTGATCGAACGCGCCGAACGGTCGATAGACATTCAAAGCTACCTGATCAAGGACGATATCAGCGGTAACCTGGTCGCATTGCATCTCGCCGCAGCGGCGGACCGGGGGGTCCGTGTCCGGCTGCTAATGGACGATGCCCTGACGGACGAGGTGGATGCCGGTTTGCTGTCTCTCGACGAACACGACAACATCGAAGTGCGGGTATTCAATCCGTTTCCACGGCGCCGCTCGCGCCTCGTAAGCCTGCTCGCGAACTACAATATTCTCAATCGCCGTATGCATAACAAGTCATTCACCGTGGATAACCAGGTGACGATTGTCGGCGGCCGCAATATTGCCGATGAGTACTATCGCACCGGCGGCGCAACCGAGTTTATTGACGAAGACCTGCTGGCAATTGGTCCGCCCGTCGACGATGTGTCGGATAGCTTTGACGAGTACTGGAATTCACCCGAGGCCATTCCGATGGCGGCGTTTGACCGGTTGGTGGCTCACGGCCGCGTGACGGAATCAGTGGAGGAGGCGCGTAAGTACGTCGATGAACACAGCGACACGGCATTCCTCAAGGGCGTTGATGGCCGCTTGATCGAGAACCTGATCGCGGGGAAGCTGGAGCTGGTCGCCGCGTCTGCCGAGGTCGTCCAGGACCGGCCCGAGAAAGTCCGCAACCTCATACGGCGTGAAGCGAGCGCGACCACTGTCTACCTGCAGCAGCTGGTATCGGCCGCCACGGACGAGGTCATCGTCATCTCTCCCTACTTCGTGCCGCAACAAGCGGGTGTCGATTTCTTCGGCGGGCTCGTCAGGAAAGGCGTTCGCGTCGTTATCGTCACCAATTCACTGGCATCGACCAATCACTCCAGCGTACATGCGGTCTATGCGAGGTATCGGAAGCCACTGTTGCAACAAGGAGTCGAACTGTTCGAGTTGCGACCGAAATCCGAGGCGATGGAAACAGAGACGAAGCTCACACTGCACTCGAAGGTTGCCACAGTAGATAGAACCAGGATGTTCGTTGGATCCTTCAACCTCGACCCCAGGTCGTTGTACCTGAATACGGAAATGGGTATGGCGGTAACGTCCCCGACTCTCGCTGGCAAAATGACAGACAGCATTCTGGATTCACTGCCTGACTTTGCTTATAAGCTGCGACTTTCGAACAAGGGCAAGCTGCAATGGTTGCTGCAATCGGCGGGCGTTGAAGAAGTCATCACGACCGAACCGCAGACGAGCCTGTGGCGACGCTTCCTGACCAAGCTGATGAGCCTGCTGCCGATCGAAGGGCAGATGTAGCCAGGATTATCATCGATTCGAGAACCAGGGCACGAGATGGAAAATCGACAACGGCTGATCGACGAGACCTCGGCGCGAGCCCGGCAAGCTGCGGAGCGTCTGGGCAAGCTCGTGCGTTGCACCCCAATGCCGCGATCTGAATCATTCAGTGACGACCTGGGCGCCGATATCTATTTCAAGCTCGAGAACGACCAGTCAACGGGTTCGTTCAAGCTGCGCGGCGCGACCAATCGACTGCTCACCCTGAGCAGGGAGCAGCGAGCGCGGGGTTGTGTTGCGGCGTCGAGCGGGAATCACGGCGCTGCCGTAGCTTGCGCCATGCAGCAGCTCGGTGTTGCCGGGATCATCTTCGTGCCCGAACAGACGTCGCCGGCAAAGGTCGAGAAGATCAGGGCTTATGGCGGCGACGTACGCCACTTCGGCACAGACGGTCTTGATACAGAGCAGCACGCCCGCGAATTTGCCGAGTCAGAGGACATGTTTTACCTGTCCCCGTACAACGATGAGGAAGTCATCGCCGGGCAGGGCACCTGCGGCGTCGAAATCATCACCCGGTTGCCCGACATTGATGCTGTCTTTGTCGCAGTAGGCGGCGGTGGCCTGATTGGCGGGACAGGCAGCGTACTCAAGGCGCACAATCCCGACATAGTTGTCTACGGTTGTCAGCCGCTGGCCTCGCCGGTCATGGCGCGGTCGGTCGCGGCGGGAGAGATTCTCGATATGCCGAGCGAACCGACATTATCGGATGGCACAGCAGGAGGTATCGAGGCGGGTGCGGTGACGTTTCCTCTGAGCCAGGCCGTTGTTGACGACTGGGTCGTCGTGGACGAAGAGCAGATTGGCGACGCCATGCGACTGTATATGTCCCGCGAGGAAGGTGTCATCGAAGGCGCCGCCGGAGTTGCCATTGCCGGGCTGCTTGCAAACCGGGATGCGATCAGGGGCATGAAGGTCGCCGTCCTCATCTGCGGCGGAAACATTGGCGCCGATACGCTGAGCGACGTGACGGGCGAGGCCTAGATGGCGTTTGTGGCAAAATGCGCCGAACCACAGCCCGGTAAATGAGGTCCAATACAACGTAGCTATGCAACGTTTATTTCTATCTGTTGTTCTTTTGCTTTTGGCATCGGCCGGCGTCGCCGAGGTAACGGCGTTCGTCAATGTGAATGTTGTGCCGATGACCTCAGAGAAGGTAGTCGAGCAGCAGACAGTCATCGTCGCAAGCGGTCACATCGTGGCAATCGGGCCGGTCGATGAGGTCCCGATACCCGAAGAAGCAAAGGTGATCGAAGGCACCGATCGCTACCTGATGCCAGGTCTTGCGGAGATGCACGCTCACGTGCCCGACAGCAGCTCCCCAAACATCGATCGTTACTTCAGCCTGTATGTCGCCAGCGGCGTGACCACTATTCGCGGCATGCTCGGCCAACCATCGCATCTTGCGTTGCGAGAGGAATTGCTGGACGGCAAGGTATTCGGACCGCGACTGTATACCTCGGGCCCCTCGCTGAACGGCCGTTCCGTGAACGGGGCGAGACACGCACGGCAGCTGGTTGAAGAGCAATACGCCGCCGGCTACGACTTCATCAAGGTGCATCCAGGGCTCAGTTCCGACGAATTCGAGGCCCTGGCGCAAACAGCGAATGCCCTTGAAATGCCTTATGCCGGCCACGTACCGGTCGCGGCGGGCGTCTCGCGTGCTCTCGAACTCAACATGGCGACGATCGATCATCTTGACGGCTACTTCGCCGCCTTATTACCTGCGAACAGCGACGGGTCCGGTGGCTACGGCGGTTTCTTCGATGTCCTGCTGGCAAATGAACTCGAGACAGATCGCATCGCCGACGTCGCTCGCGAGACCGCCCAGGCCGGCACGTGGAATGTGCCGACCGAGGTACTCGTGGAGCTTCGTGTCGACGAGACGCCGGTGGCAGAGCTGCGCAACCGGCCAGAAATGCGGTACATGCCGGCGGCAACCGTACAGCGCTGGGTAAACGACAAGGCATCGGTCATCAGCGCAAACGATTTCAACCCCGAAGTTGCGGCGGCGGCGATCGAGATTCGCCGCAGATTGATACTCGAACTGCATCGAGCGGGAGCCGGATTGTTGCTTGGCGCCGATTCGCCGCAGGTATTTAACGTTCCGGGCTTCTCTATTCACCGGGAACTCGATACGTTGGTTAGCGCCGGGCTTACACCCTACGAGGCACTACGCACGGGTACGGCAGCAGTCGCTGAGTTTCTCCACAGCAACACCGGCATTGTTGCCGTCGGGCGCGCCGCCGACCTTGTACTACTCGACGCGAATCCACTCATCGATATTCGCAACAGCCGTCGCATTCACGGCGTCATGGTTCGCGGGACGTGGTACAGCGCCTCGGTGCTGGAAAAGAGACTCGAGCCGTACCTCGCTGACGGGGACTAGGCCGTATCTGCTAAACTTCTTCTAAAACAGGCGCCCAAAGAGGCAAAGGGGAGGAGGAATGAAGCTGGTTCAGCATCTGCTCGACAGGAAGGGCAGCGAAATCATTTCGATCGTCCAGGACGCATCGGTCTTCGATGCGATCAAGCTTATGGCCGACCGCGGAGTGGGGTCGCTGCTGGTGATGGATGGCCGGGATCTCAGAGGCATCGTCACGGAACGCGACTACGCTCGCAAAGTAATCGTCAAAGGACGTTCGTCCGAATCCACCGAGGTTGGCGAAATCATGTCGACGGACCTCGTTACGGCGACATCGCGGCAAACGGTAAACGAATGCATGAAATTGATGACGGACAGGCGCATTCGTCACCTGCCCATTGTCGACAATGATGAAGTGGTCGGGATGATTTCGATCGGGGATCTCGTGCAGGCCATTATTTCCGACCAGAAGGAAGAGATCCAACAGCTGGAACAGTATATTAGCGGCTAGGCCGCAGGGAGCTGAGCATGGCAAAGAAACCAGGGTATGACCCAAAGGTCATGCGGCTTTTCGATGGCTACGTCCACGGGCAGATGACTCGTCGCGAGTTCCTCGACCGGGTTGCCACGATCACGACCTCCAGTGTTGCGGCTGCGGCGATCCTGTCGAGCCTCAGTCCCGACTACGCGCTCGCACAGCAGGTCGATCCGGAAGATAAGTCCATCCAGGTTTCGTACAAGAAGTACGCCTCGCCCAAGGGTGCCGGCGTCATGCAGGGCTACTATGCCCGGCCTGCGGTCATCCAGCACAAGTTGCCAGGCGTGGTCGTGATTCATGAGAACCGCGGTCTCAATCCCTATATCGAGGATGTTGCGCGGCGGCTCGCGGTCGCCGGGTTTATCGCCTTTGCGCCCGATGCGTTGACGCCGCTCGGAGGTTACCCGGGGAACGATGACGAAGGCCGCGTGCTGCAACGGCAGCGAGATCGTGGAGAAATGGTCGAAGATTTTGTCGCAGCGGTCGAGTTTCTGCAGGGCCATCCGGATTGCACCGGCAAGGTTGGAGCGGTCGGTTTCTGTTTTGGTGGTGGCATGTCGATGCGCCTGGCGGTGCGCCTGCCGGACCTGGGTGCCGCGGTCGCATTCTACGGCCGCCATCCCGAGCCGAGCGACGCGGCGTCGATCAACGCGCCGCTGATGTTGCACCATGCCAGTCTCGACGAACGCGTCAATGCGAGCTGGCCGGACTTCAAAGCCGGCCTCGACGACGCGGGCAAAACCTACGTCAATTACGAATACCTGGACGTGGATCACGGCTTTCACAATGATACGACGCCCCGCTATGACAAGGATGCCGCGGAACTGGCGTGGCAAAGAACAACGGAGTTTTTTGCCACGAACCTGATGTGATCGGTGCACGCATCAACGTTCGCTACTTTCTTGCCCTTGGCGCGCTGCTATTGAGCGGGCCGCAGCTTGCCGCGCAGGACACACCCAAAACTGTGGTCGGACCACGCAACGTATACCTGGCGGATGGCGCGGACGCGCTATTCGCCGGTGACGCCGAAGAGGGTGTCCGTCTCACGCTGAAGGCGCTTGAATTCGCGCATGGCTCGCGCGAGACGAAGTTTGCCCACGCTAACCTGTGCGCGGGCTATGCCATGCTTGATAAGCCCCTGACCGCGCTCGAACATTGCAACTGGGTGATTGAGCGCGACCCAAATTACTGGCGCGCCTATAACAACCGGGCGATCGTCTACCTCAAGCTGGGCCGCTATGAAGAGTCGGAGGCCGATATAGCGCGCGGGCAGGCCCTGCGGCCCGGGTCGGATAAGCTCAAAACCGTCAAAGGCATGTTGCTCGATGAAACCGACCCGGTGACCGAGTCGATCGAGATCGACGAACGGCGTAGCGTGACGGACGATGGTGATGATGTTGAGGAGCGCAAGTAGATTCGCGATAGCGGCGGTGCTGGCGGCGAGCGCAGCCGCCGCGACGGATGACGTCGAACAGGTTGATTCCAGCACGGACCGTGTGCCGCTGCACACGATGATTCCCGACTATCCGCAAGTCGCGCGCCGTGATCGTATCGAAGGTGAGGTCCAGGTTTGCTTCGATATCACGCGCGATGGTCTTCCGCAGCGCATCGCGGTCCGGAAGAGTACCAATCGCCTGTTTGAAAAGCCCGCCAGAAAAGCGGTGCGTGATTCGACCTGGGTCCCGCTGAAGAAGGGCGAAGTGGATGCCGGCATCAAGGCTTGCCGCACGTTTCGTTTTAGCCTGGTTCCCGTGCAGAAGGACGAGCCAGACGGCCAGTAACAGATCTAGCCGGCGGCAGCGTGCTGGCGGCGATACATGCTGATATAGGCCGCGCCGTAGTTCGTCAGGCGATAGCTATCGAAACCCTTCGTGGACGGCACCGCTTTGTCGAGCATCTTGCTGTTGTGGAGTTTTTGCAGGCTGCCCTGAAACTGCGCCGGCCGCATTCCAAAGCGCTTTGCCAGCTCGGGTGCCGACATGGTTCGTGCCTGGTCCTGCGCGGCGGCGGTGCGCAGCACTGCAAGGTCAATCTTGTCGAATTGCACATCGGAATGTGTCGTGATGCTGGCCCTGCCAGTTTTCGGTAGCCAGCGGCGAAGGCGGCAAGTGAGCATGGTCTTGGCGCTGCCCAATCCCTGCACCATTCGGAACTTCCCAGTCAGGAATACCGCGTTGACTAGCCGAACACTCCGCAGGGTCAGGCGGTACAAGGCCCATGCGCCGAAACAGGCCAGTATCCAACAGAGCGCTGACAAAACGATCCTCAGCACGATAGGGTCTGTGCCAATACCCAGGAATGACGCAGCCCACGGCGCGTGCGAGAGCAGCATATATATGAGGGTCTCGCCCGGCATCAGGAACAGGTTCGTCATGTAATAACTATGCGATTGAGACGTGGCTCACACTGTGATCCCGGTCACAATTCTACGCTCAACTAAACTGAGGCCCAGTTCACAGACATAAAAACGCATCTCACCAACACTAGCTCCTCGTGCCAGAGACTGGTCGCGCTGCCAGACGCGGCGAAGAATCAATGGATTATGTAAGACCACAGGGAGTTTCAGGATGTCGAATTTTATTCGCAGGTGCTTGCTGATTTTGCTGGTCGGCAGCCCGTCGATCGTGGCCGCCACGGAGCTGTCGGGTGATGATATGCGAAGCCTCGATGGCCAGGTTCAGGAGATCAAGTCAGACGTCCTGAGTATTGCATCGGAGCTGAATACGCTTGAGGAACGTCTGTTGTTCCCGTCGAACACGCAGGTTTCGATTTTTGTATCGATCGCCGAGGATGAGGATTTTCGGCTCGACGCGATCGAACTTGAGATCGACGGCGAACTGGCGACACATCATATCTACAGCTTCAAGGAGCTCGACGCGCTGCAGAATGGCGGCGTGCAGCGGCTCTACACGGGCAACCTGACAACCGGTGACCACCAGCTGTCCGTGAAAATGATCGGCAAGCTCAAGAATGGCAAGGACTTCTCCGAGTCGGGCCTTTTCACGATCAATAAGGGTATCAAGCCCTCAGCCCTGGGGATCGCGCTGGCGAGTCCCGGCCTGGGTGACGATGGCATCAGGGTTGGGGACTGGTAGACGATGTCTCGACCGTCGCTGCTTGTAGCAGGGCTCGTATTCGCCGCCCTGACTCCGGCGCCAGTATTGGCCGATGAATCGCCGGATCCCTACTTCGGCGAGGCGGTTTACTACGCGCTCCAGGGAGACTGGTTCGATGCGCTGGAGCGACTGGATACCGAAGTCTTGCAGCACCGCGATGTCGATGAGGCGCAGCTCGACTCTCTCTATTTACACATCGATGACGCGGAGTTTTCACTAGGGGACTTCGAGCTTCGTTATCGCATGCACCACCGCGCCGGCCGTGCAATCACGGCGGTACTCGAGGGTGCCGTCGATGAGCGCATCCGTAACGATGCGGCCTATCGACTCGCGCGCATTCATTTTCAGAAGCAGCAGATGGAAGATGCACTGCTCGCGCTTGACCGTATCGACGGTGAAATTCCAAAGGAAATACGCGACGACATCGAGTTCCTTGGAGCCAACGTCTACCTCGCGCAGGGGCGCCCACTCGACGCCGTTCCAGTTCTCGAAGGACTGCTCAAATCCGATGAGTATGGCGGCTTCGCCGCTTATAACCTGGGAATCGCCTGGTTCGAGGACGGCCAGCGATCAAAAGCGCTTGAGCAACTCGACATCGCTGGAACGATGGAAAGCGACGAGCCAGGCGATCTCGCGATCCGGGACAAGGCCAATCTCGTGCTGGGCACGATCTATCTTGAAGGCGAAGAATTCGGGCAGGCGGCTGCCGTCCTGAACCGCGTAAATCTCGAGGGGCCGTATTCGAACCAGGCGCTTTTGAGCGCCGGTTGGGCCAACATGGCGCGCGAAGACTACCAACGCGCCATTGTGCCGTGGAGCATCCTCGTCGAGCGGGAAGTCACTGATGCAGCTACCCAGGAAGCGCTGCTGGCACTTCCCTATGCGTACAGCAAACTCAATATTCACGGCCGCGCAGCAGTGCACTATGGCCGCGCGCTGGATTCATTTGGCGCCGAGATCGACAAGCTCACCGACTCGATCGAGAGCATTCGCGAGGGCAAGTTCCTCGAGGCACTGGTACGCGAAGAGATTCGCAAGGACAAGGACTGGCTGATTCACCTGCGCTCGTTGCCTGATGCACCGGAAACGTACTACCTCATGGAGCTGCTCGCCTCGCACGATTTCCAGACGGGGCTGCAGAACTACCTTGACCTGGCGGATCTGAAACGCCGCCTGTTGACCTGGGAGGGCGGCTTCGATTCCTACGACGAGATGGTCGAGATACGCCGGGCTCACTACGCACCCCTCCTGCCGGACGTCGACGAGGCATTCCGCAAGCTCGATTCGCGCATGCGGCTGCGCAAAGAGCAGCATGCGATGCTGGTGAAGCGCCGCAACGACTTGCTGACAACGCCGCGGCCCGAGTTCCTGGCAACGCGTGATGAGCAGGCAATAATCGCGCGCCTGGATTTGCTCGAGGCACAAGCTCAAGGCGAGGAACTCGAGCGCGTGAAGCGCCTGCGCGGGGTTCTCGCATATACGCTGCATATCGAATACCACGAACGATTCACCGAGTTCGATCGCAATCTCCGCAGCCTTGATGAAGCAATGGCGACGGCGCAAAGCGAGTACGATGAGTTCGTGCGCTCGAGACAGGCTGCGACGCACAGTTTCGAAGGCTACGACGATCCCATGCAGCGACTGCGCGCCGACGTGCAGCAATCCGTTGACAGGATCGACATGCTCATGGCTCGCCAGGGGCATTTGCTCGAAGTTCTCGCCATCGATCGGTTAATCGCTCGCCGCGATCACCTTGAGAACTACGGTGACAAGGCGCGTTTCGCGTTGGCCGATAGCTATGATCGGGCGACCCAGTCACAAGCGCGGCTGGAAGGTGCTGAATGATAACGCGCCTTATCGCTTGTGGCTTACTCCTGACGGGCCTGGCGGCCTGCGGAACAACCGAGAACCAGTCGGGGACGCTTGCCGAACTCGACAGTGTGCCGCCCGACCTGGACGAAGTGTTTCTCGACGACAGCCTCGAACTCGCAGCCCAGAGTTACCGTCGCTACCTCGAAGAAACGTCGGAGAGCGCCCGCACGCCTGAGGCTATGCGGCGCCTGGCAGACCTGCAGATAGAGCAGGCCTATGGCGTGCTCGGCAGTGACGAAATGGTCGAAATGGCGGCACCGGAAACCGCTGTCGCGAACGAGACAATCCAGGCGAGAAAGTCAGGAGCGGCGCCCGCCGAACCGACCGAGTCCGAGCTGGAATTCGAGCAACGGGCGACACGCGATTCGTTCCTGTCCCAGTCAGGCGACTACCGGGATGAGGTTATTGGCGACGATGTGCAGACCGTGCCCGCCGGACCGCGCGAGGCGATCGCGACCTACCAGACGATCCTCGAAACCTACCCGGACTACGAACGCAACGACAAGGTGCTGTACCAGATGTCGCGCGCGTACGATGAGATTGGCGAACCGGACAAGGCCATGGAAGTCATGGACCGCCTGGTCGTTGAATACCCGCATTCCCGCTTTGTTGATGAAGTGCAGTTCCGCCGTGGCGAGTACTTCTTCGTCCGCAAGAAATACATCAACTCCGAAGACGCCTACGGTGCAGTGATCACTATGGGCGCGTCGTCGTCCTACTACGAGCTGGCGCTCTACAAGAAAGGCTGGACGCTTTACAAGCAGTACTTCTACGAGGAAGCGCTCGACAATTTCATGGCGATGCTCGATTACCGCAAGGCTATCGGCTACGACTTCGACGCTTACGAGGAGGACGATGATGAGCATCGTATATCCGATACGTTCCGAGTGATCAGCCTGAGTTTCTCGAACATGGGCGATGTTGAGGAGATCGATAACTACTTCGCAAAGAACGGTCAGCGAAGTTACGCCGACAAGATTTACGAGAGTCTTGGTGAGTTCTATTTTGCGAAGCTCCGCTACGAAGACGCGGCGTCGGTCTACAAGTCGTTCATCGGCCTGAACCCGTTCCACGAAGTATCTCCGCACTTCGGCATGCGCGTTATCGATATCTACGGCGAGGCTGGTTTTCCGTTGCTCGTTGTCGAATCGAAGAAGGAATTCGCGACACAGTACGCGCTGGGTTCGGCTTACTGGAATCATGTCGACCTGGAATCGTCCGCCGACGTGGTCGGGTTCCTCAAGACCAACCTGACCGATCTGGCTGGCCACTATCATGCTCTTTACCAGACCGAAGGGATGGTGGAGCAAAAGCCTGCGAACTTCGGCGAGGCCCAGCGCTGGTATCGGCAGTTGTTGGCGTCCTTCCCATCCGGTGATGAAACGCCAGGTATCAACTACCAGCTCGCCGACCTGCTGCTCGAGAACGGCGACTTCGCCGATGCGGCGCTCGAGTTCGAGCGAACTGCCTACGAATATCCTGACCACGAAAAATCGTCGGCTGCCGGCTATGCCGCAGTCTTTGCCTATCGTGAGGATTTGAAGATTGTGACGGGTGCCAGGCAGCGCGATGTAAAAGAACTTACAGTCGAAAGTTCGCTTCGGTTTGCCGATACATTCGGAGAACATGAACAGGCGCCGATTGTTCTCGGTGCCGCTGCCGACGACCTGTACGAGATGAAAAACTTCCCGCGGGCGATTGACTCGGCACACAAGCTGATCGAACGCTATCCCGCGTCGGACAAGGCTTTGCGTCGTTCCGCATGGGCCGTGATTGCACACTCATCGATTGATACGGCCGAGTACCAGGACGCCGAACAGGCCTATGCCATGGTGCTGGACCTGACCGACCTCGATGACGAAGCACGTCCCGCGGTCATCGAAAACCTGGCAGCCGCAATATACAAGCAGGGTGAGCAGGCTAATGTGCTCGAAGATTACCAGGCCGCCGCCGGCCACTTCCTGCGCGTGAAAACCATTACGCCAACGTCGAGTATCCGCAGCGCGGCTGAATACGATGCCGCCGCGGCGTTGATGAAGTTGTCGGATTGGACAGCGGCGTCCAGCGTTCTCGAGGATTTCCGGGAAACGCACCCGGAACATGAGCTGAATGCCGATGCCACCAAACAATTGGCCTTCATCTATCGCGAGGACGGTCAGATTACGCGCTCCGCCGCCGAGCATGAGCGTATTGCAGCCGAGGCAAGCGATCCGGATCTAAGCCGTGAAGCGCTGCTCACGGCCGGTGAAATGTACGACGAAGTACGCGCCATGACCGATGCCATTCGTGTTTACGAAGAATACGTCGAAGCCTGGCCGTTGCCGCTCGACCTCGCCATGCAGACGCGAACCCGATTGTCCGAGATCTATCACGGACAGTCGGACTTCCAGAAGTACTTTGAGGAACTCAACGAAATCGTGGAGCAGGATCGTGAGGCAGGACCCGAACGCACCGATCGCAGTCGTTTCCTCGCGTCAAAGGCGGCGCTCGTGCTCTCGGAAAGAACATTCGAGCAGTTCGAGCGCACGCGCCTGACGCAGCCTTTCGAGCAGAGCCTGGCGCTCAAGCGACAGCAAATGGACGAAACGCTCGCCACCATGGAGGGGCTTGTGGATTACGAGGTTGCCGAAGTCACAGCGGCTGCAACTTATTACATCGCCCAGGTGTATCTTGAGTTCAGCTCGTCGTTGCTCGAGTCGGAACGGCCCGAAGGCATGACGGCAGCGGAAGCGAACGCGTATGAACTGGTGCTCGAAGAAGAAGCCTATCCTTTCGAAGAGCGCGGGATCGAGGTTCACGAAGCAAACTTCGAGCTGCTCGCTGGTGGTATCTACAATCCCTGGATTCAGAAGAGCCTCGATAATCTTGCCTTCCTCATGCCGGGGCGTTACGCGAAGCGTGAAACCAGTGAGGGTTATCTCGGCGCCAACGAAGTATATGCCTACGTAATGCCGATCGCGGTGCCGCCGGCTATCGAAGATAGTGCTGTCGAAGCAGGTTCGGAAACTGACCCCGAACTCGGCGATCCGGTAGTCACCGAATCACCAGTGGTCCTTAGCAGCGACATGGGAGTTGCCGAATGATAGCGCGTTCTACATTTCTTCTCCTGGCTGGTCTGTTGCTGACAGCTTGTGCCACGACGACCGAAAAACCTCGTCCAACGTCGCGCGTCGACGTTCAGGAGAACGTGGGCTTTACGATTACCGAAGCATCACCGGTACCTGACGGGGAGCGCCTGGAATACAGCCAGGCCATCGCGCAGTTGGAAGACGGCAATCATGCCCAGGGGATTGCGTTATTGACCCGGGTTGCCGAGGCGGCTCCTGACGCCGCTGCCCCGCGTATTGATCTCGGTATCGCAGAGAGCGAGGCAGGCAACTTTGAAGCAGCTGAAAAGCACCTGCTCAAGGCCCTCGAACTGAACCCGGATCATCCCGTGGCATACAACGAACTCGGCATCGTATATCGCAAGACCGGTCGTTTCCAGGAAGCCAGGAAAGCCTACGAGACGGCTTTGTCTATATTCCCCGGCTATCACTATGCAAGGCGCAATCTGGGCGTGCTGTGTGACCTGTACCTGGGCGACCTCGATTGCGCGCTCGATGCTTACACCGCTTACATGGCCACCGTCCCCGCGGATCCGGAAACGACCATGTGGATCGCCGATATTCGCAACCGATTGGGTGTGCAGGAGTAGATATGTCTAAGCCAATTTACCTTGTTTTTCTGATACTTGCGCTAACGCCCAGCTTCGCGGAAGAGCCCGAGGAGACTACCGAGGACGCGGTCGAGGAAACGCAGGATGTGGAAGAGAATGGCGATGGGATCAAGAACCCGCGCAACATGTCCGGCATGTCGATTCTCGGTAACGAGGAGGCGCCCAAGTCGCTCGTAATTATTCCCTGGAAATCGTCCGAGATGGGTGACGCGCTGACCTTCAGCGATACGCTCAAGGATCGTGCTCAACCCGTCGACAAGGACGTATTTCTGCGCGAACTCCGGTTTTACGAGATCCGCACGGGCGAATAATCCGCCGCTTTGTGAATTGGTTCAAAGAACCCGAAGCCCGGCCCTACATAATCCCTGAACGTGCGCTGCGTCACACTTCTGGCCCGGCGCGCTGTCTATTCTGGCATTCGCCCCGAAATGATTCGGGGACCTTTTGTTAAACGAGGATTTGGAAATGGACTTTTTCTATTCGATTGTTAGCTTCTTCGCAACGGGTGGCCTGTTCATGTATCCGATACTGCTCGTGTTCGCCTTTGGCGTCGCGGTCGCAGTGGAGCGCTTCGTTACGCTGAGCCTGGTGACGAACAAGAACCAGGTTGTCTGGGACAAGGTACAGCCCTTGCTGGACAGCGGCGAGTTCGACGAAGCCCGGACGATGACCAAAGAAGACGAGTCGACAATCTCCCAGGTACTGAATATGGGGCTGTCATTGCAGGGAACTGTACGCCGTCGCGAGGATATCGAAATCGCTATGGAGGAGAGCATGATGGAAATCGTGCCGCGCCTCGAAAAGCGTACGCCTTACGTGGCACTCGCATCCAGCATCGCTACATTGCTCGGACTGCTCGGCACCATCATGGGCCTGATCCAGGCATTCACGGCTGTTGCCAATGCGAACCCGGCCGAGAAGGCTGACTTGCTGTCGGCAAGTATTTCAGTCGCGATGAACACGACGGCATTCGGCCTCATGGTCGCTATCCCGCTGCTCGTCGTACACGCTGTGCTTACCAGCAAGACTGGCGACATCGTGGACAGCCTTGAGATGGCAACGGTCAAAGCCTTGAACGTGTTCTCCAGGCGGGCAAGGACGGCCTTAGCGGCTTAAGCGTCATGGCCCGCAGAAAGCATCATTACAAGCGGCGTACAGGAAATACGTACGACATTGACGTCACCACGTTTCTCAACCTCATGGTGGTCCTTGTCCCGTTCCTGCTGATTACAGCCGTCTTTTCGCGACTGACCATCGTCGAACTCGACCTGCCGAGCTCGGCGGGCGGACCGGTGAACGCGGAGAATAATTTTCGTGTTGAGGTCATCGTTCGGGAAGAAGGGATAGTGATCAGTAACGGCACGGGCACAATCGCGACCATTCCAAAACTGGACGACGATGAGTACGACCTGGACACCTTGTCGGAATACATCGTCGAGCTAAAACGTGAGTATCCGGACCATGAAGAAGCATCTGTCCTGATGGAGTCTCACATTCCCTACGACTACCTGATCCAGGTAATGGATATCGTGCGCAGCATCGAGGTACCAACCGATATCGAGGAAGAGTTTGAACTGGTTGCGTTGTTTACCGAAATCTCAGTAGGAGATGCACCGTGAGGAACTCACGCCGAATCAAGCGCATGGGGCGCAACCGGTTGAAGATCGGAAAAATGAATCTCACGTCACTGATGGATGTGTTCACGATTCTTGTCTTCTTCCTGCTGGTTAACTCGGGTTCGGTCGAAATTCTGGACGCCCCCAAGGAAGTGACGTTGCCGGAATCGCGAGTCGAGTCGAAACCGCGTGAAACAGTAGTTATTTTTATCAGCCCCGATGAAGTGCTCGTTCAGGGCAAGCTGGTCGCCCTCGTCGAAGATATCGTTAACGGCGAAGAGGGTGCTGTTGACCCGATACATGCGCGCCTCGCAGATCTTAAAGAAAATGTCATCGGTACAAGTACGCTGACGGTTGCCGCCAGTCGCGAAGTTACCATCCTCGCGGATAAGTCTGTGCCCTTCATGGTTGTCAAAACAGTCATGTCGACATGCACGAGCCAGGGCTACGAGAACGTATCGCTTGCGGTAACGCAGAAGTCGCCGTCGCAGGTCGCATCGCTCTGACACCTCATGGACGAAGGTGATATGAAAACGGATTTTTCTGATCAGGAACATTCCCTGCGTGCCCAGGTTGAGGACTCCGAAGAGGTGCTCGCGGCGCTGCAAAGTGATTTGCAGGCGGTCGATGCAGAACTAGGCGGCCTTGCAGAACAAAGCGTCCAGTTTGGTACGCTGGGTGAGGTATGTCGCTCGCTTGAGGCGCTCGACGACCTCGGCGCAATGAGCCTTTTCTGGCAGGATCTCAGTCACGGTGGCGAACCTGCTGAGTACATTCAAAAAGCGCGCGACAGGATCCACGAATACGGCGAATCGATTCTGGAGACGGAGAGACGCCGCCAGGGAATTGTCGACAAGATCGGTGATCAGAACCTCTCGTTGGACAGCCTGCATTATGAACTGACCGATGTGCTGCAGCGCGAAGAAGAGCGCCGGTCCGAATGGACAGTCGAGCGCGAGCTGGAAGGCTGGCCCGCTCATACTGTTGTCATGCCGTGGACTCGCGGCACGGAAGAAGACCGGCGCTATCGCAAATCGCTGGGTTCGTCTCTACTGGCTTCCGCAGCGCTTAGTATCGTGGTCGCTTCGATTGCAATTCCGATCTTGGAGCGCCCGCAGGAGATCGAATTACCCGAGCGTATGGCAAAGCTCGTACGCCAGGATTTGCCGCCACCGCCGCCTGTTGCGCCGATTGAAGAATTGCCGGTTGAAGAAGAGATTCCCGAGCCGGAACTCGTCGAAGAGGCGCCGCCCGAGGATGTTCCTGAATCTGTCGAACAGCCCATGCTAGCGAATGAGAACTTGCCCGACGTCAAGGAAGAAGTGAAATCAAAAGGTATTCTGGCGTTCCGGGAGAGCTTTGCGAGCACTGCAACGATGCGTCCGTCGACCCAGCTGGGCTCGGAAGCGCGGGTACGCAGTGCAGGTGAAGATACCGTTGGCCGGCCGTCACGCAACATGGTGACGACTAACGCGCCGGGCTCGAGTGGCGGCATTAATCTCGCTTCCATCAGTCGTGATGTTGGTGGTGGCGGTGGTCAGGGCATGGGCGGTGTCGCGGCCACGCGCGTCTCGAGCTCCATTGGCACCGGCGGAGACGGGTTCGGAAGTCGTCCGACAAGCGGCAGCGCACTGGCCGGTCGTACGGATGAAGAAATCCAGATTGTATTCGACCGCTACAAGGCGTCGCTCTATCGACTCTACAACCGCGAATTACGCAAGGATCCGACACTGCGCGGCCAGATGATCCTGAAGCTGACGATTGAGCCGGACGGCTCCGTGTCGTTCTGCGTGATGCAGTCCTCGGACATGAATGCACCGACGCTGATACAGCAGGTTGTGGACCG
The DNA here is from genome assembly GCA_964557165.1 of uncultured Woeseiaceae bacterium. GTDB lineage: Bacteria > Pseudomonadota > Gammaproteobacteria > Steroidobacterales > Woeseiaceae > UBA1847. The sequence goes on along the minus strand of CAZKZE010000011.1, from coordinate 531 downwards.
TGTAACGACTTTCGACTTTGGGGCAAAAGAAGACATTGCTGCCGTGACGATCATCTACCCGATCGACTTCCTGCCGGCTGCGTGATGCCGTTCTGCATAATGTCGCCAATCTTACATAAACCCCAAAACTTGCTAATCGCTCGATATCCAGGGCACGCGTAACGGACCGTCTTCACAGTCTTTTCCGGCAATTTTCGAAAAAACTGCAGGGTGTGATCCAAGTCAGGTTTTGCCATCCGGCGATGCGCGATAGTTCACTCTTGGAACAGGAAAATGGCAAAACCACCGCAAGGTGGTGACGCAAAGTCTCCGGCTGTGAGAGCTCACGCAGGTTTCACGGTAGCGGGATTACCCACGTCGGATTACTCAGTGAAAGGGCTGTCCGTGTCGGAGACTTCAATGGATTGGATGCGACATAACGACGATGCCCAGGGAATCGCAAGGCAAGGGATTACCAAGAGTCCGTAGCGGTCGGCTGTTACGCCAGCTGTTCGCGGTGCTTGTGCTTTGTGGCGCGTCGTTCGCCGCGAA
>CAZKZE010000010.1:0-48788 GCA_964557165.1 uncultured Woeseiaceae bacterium | reverse complement strand
GGGTCGACACTCCGCGGCGCCTGCTGCTGCGGCCTCGACTATGTCCTGTTGATGTTTGGACAGCGATTCCGCAACTTCTGGCGCCATGTAATCTTCGTCATGCTTGGCCAGGATCTTGTCCGCCTGGAATACGTCGTCGTCACCCATACGTCCATGGGCCACAACGCCCTGCCCCTCGCGGAACAGGTCGGGCAATACGCCTGAATACATCACGGGAATCGTACAAGCTGTGTCGGTAACATCGAAGCGGATGTCGAGTGACCCCTCTTCTCGTTGTATCGACCCGCCGACCACAAGCCCGCCGATTCGGAAGTTACGTTCCGACGGGTAGTTTCCGGCGACTACGTCGGAGACCTCCACGAAAAACATCATATTGTCCTGGAATGCACGCAGCGTCAGTCCAGCAGCAATTGCGATGCCAAGCGCGGCCAGTCCTACGGCCAACATCCGTTGCTGTCTTGGTTTCATTCACGATCCTCTAGCGCCTTTAGACGCACTTCAATATCCCGGTAAACTCGTTTTTGCCTGAGGCGCCCGCGCCAACTTAAGAACACCACGATTACAAATGTCAGGGAGTAACAACTCCATACGTAGGCGCCGTAACCACCCATCGCAAAACCACCGTCCATTACGCGCCTCCCTCAGGCGAGAGAATCATCTCTCGAACCCAGCGAGTGCGGCGCTCACGGTACAGCACTTCGGTTCGGATGCGACGCAGCAGCATCGAGCCGAACAGCAGCGTGAAGCCAATCAGCATGATGAACAACGGGATCCTCATGTCCGCGTCCATAGTGCCCTTCTTGAACACCGTCTGGCCCTGGTGCAAGGAACTCCACCACTCGACCGAGAAATGCACGATGACGACATTAACGATGCCCACGAGTGCCAGCACGGCGCTCGCCTTGTCGGCCTTGGCCGTGTCATCGATCGAACTCCTGAGCGCCATGTAACCGAAGTACAGGAACAGCAGAATGAGTTCGGACATCATCCGCGGGTCGCCCCACTCCCACCAGGTACCCCACATCGGCTTGCCCCAGATCGACCCGGTACACAGGGCGAGGAAGGTAAAGCCGGCACCGATTGGTGCCGCGGCAGCGCCAACGGCGTGGGCGAGCTTGATACGCCAGATAAGGCCGATGGCCCCGGCGGTCGCCATGATCATGTACGCCATCATCGACAGGTAGGCAGACGGCACGTGGACGTAAATTATCCGGAACGCATCACCCTGCTGATAATCCATCGGGACCACGAACAGCCCCTGCCAGGTGCCATAGGCGATCATGATCAGGCCAAGTATGGCCAGCCACGGCGCCAGGACGGCGGAGATACGATAAAAATATGGCGGTGAAGCCAGCTGATGAAACCATTTCCACATAAATTAAATTCTACTCGTTACTGATTCTTAGTGCGGCAGCCGTTGCATAAGGCGCAAGACTGAGCGAAGCGATGGCGTAAGCGCCGAGAGCCCATACACCGGTTGAATAAATATCGTTACTGGCGGCCAGTGACACCGCGTTGGCCCCGAGGATCATGATAGGCATTGCCAGGGGCAGGATCAGGAGACTCAGCAACGCCGTTCCCCGATGCAGCCCGACCGTCAGGGCGGCACCGATCGAGCCGAGCAGGCTAAGGCTGATCGTGCCAAGGGCGAGCGTCAACATCATGACGCCAACGACGGACAGCGGCATGCGATACGTGATCGCCAGGATTGGCGAAACGAACACCAGGGGCAGTCCGCTCGTGAGCCAGTGCGCCAGCGTTTTGCCCAGTACCAGGACTGGCAGCGGCTGCGGACTGACGAGCAACTGGTCAAGGCTGCCATCTTCGAAGTCTGAGATAAACAACGAATTCAGCGACAACAGGGTTGCCAGCAGCGCGGCTACCCAGAGTACGCCCGGTCCACTGAATTCGAGCTGCTCCGCGCTTGGGCCGACGGCCAGAGGAAACAGCGTGCAGACCATCGCGAAGAAGAACAGCGGATTGAGAACATCGCCCGGCCGCTTCCACGCGAGCAACAAGTCGCGTTTCGTGGTTGCGCCCAGACCGGTTAAGAGGCCCGGACTCGCTTGCATCGACACATTCATTGGATCTTGACTCTCGTCGTCGGCACAGAAATTTCCACGTCCTGGTGTGCGGCCATCACGCACATACCACCCTTTGAACAATGTTCCTCGACAAGTTCCATGACGAGTGCGCGACCTTCCCGGTCGAGGTTCGTGAAAGGCTCGTCCATGAACCACAGCGGCACATCGGCGAGCAACATCCGCGCCAGCGAAACGCGGCGTTGTTGACCGGCGGACAAGGAACGCAGAACGAGCTTCTTGAGCCGTGCGATGCCGAGGCGCTCGTAGACCTCTTCGGGATCCTCGTTTGAATGCGCCCGCAGCGAGCGCTCGAAGCCGAGGTTCTCGACCAGCGTCAGATCACCCTTGAGCCCGGTCCGATGGGCCAGCCACACGAGATTGCCGTGGAATTCCTGGCGTTGCTTCTCGACCGGCACGTCATTCCAATAGATGGTGCCTTCCTCTAGGCTCAACATCCCGGCGATCGCGCGTATCAGGCTGGTCTTGCCGCAACCATTTCGCCCCTCCAGGATCAACAGTCCGCCGCTTTCCAGCGCAAACGAGAGGCCCTGGAACAGGCAACGCTCGCCACGGATCAAAGTGAGATTGTCGGCTGATAACTTGTGAGTCAACGCTTTACGCTCTGTCGCCGATCGCCGACGCATTTAAAATCACGGATAAACATCCTTGTTAATCAGTTAATTAGCAACTTCTTCTCAAGTTACTTCAAACAAACCTGTGTGGCTCCTTGATGTTCAAGGAATCACTGAAATTCCAGTTTACAAAAACCTGAAGCCAGCCGTAGACTGGTTGGCCCCGGTCGAATTAAACCATTAGAAACGACCGGAACCGGACAATACCATTTTCCGCGACCTTGCGATTGCGAGTTTATACCTATGGATCTAGGGGCTGCCGGCCTACAGGAACAACCCTTCCCGTCTCACGGGAAGCCGCTCGCGATCATAACGTATCGCTCCCAGCGTGCGGCACTCGAAGCGCTGAAGGAGACCCACGATCATCCGACGGGCCTCTCATTGCTGCAGGGCCCAACTTTGTCCGGCAAATCGATCCTGATTCGCAGTTTCATTGAGTCCATTGACCAGGAATGCGCCGTTGCGCTCGTGAATGGCAAGGGGCTCAATACGACGAATCTGCTGCTGGCTGTGCTGCGGCAGTTCGGCTACGAAATCGACCTGAGCTCCCCCAATGAACTGATGGGACTTATTCGTGTGTTCGCGCTGCAACAGGCGGCATCGAATATTCCTCCCCTCCTGATCATTGAAGACGCACATGAGCTGAACCCCAGCGCCTTGCGTGCTCTGAGCGAGCTGGCGGATCTCCGCGTCCGGACGGGCAGTGCTCTGAAGCTGGTCCTTGTCAGCGACAAGTCGCTGGGGTCAATCGTGAGTGCGCCGGCAATGCGGGCCATATCGAAGAGAATCCTGCACGACTTCCATTTGCGGCCGATGACGCGCACCGAAGCGACGGACTACCTGCATGAAAAGCTGCGTGCCGCGGGCGCAGGCTTTCCAGCGTTCATATTCTCGAACAGCGTCTGCGACAAACTCTGGGAAGCATCCGGTGGCTGGCCAGGCGTGATCGATCGTATCGCCCTGCTCGCTTTGGCAAAGACGGAGACGTTGCCGGTTCCTGCAGACATCGTGGAATGCCCCGCATTGCCGACAGGCACGTGGATAGACCAGGATGCCGAGCAACCGGCTGCGGACGTCGAGGCTCCTACCAGTCCACCCAGGATCGTGGTTTCCGCCAGCGGCAGCGTCGTTCAGGAACTCACAATGCAGAAACCTCGGTTGCTGATAGGTCGCTCGGAACACAACGACATTGAGATCGGCAGCCGATTTATCAGCCGGCATCATGCGCTCCTGGTTCGCCATGGAAATTCGACGTTCCTGATGGATCTGAACAGCACCAACGGGACATTCGTCAATGCCAAGCGAGTGTCGAATCACGTGCTGTTACACGATGACGTCATCACCGTTGGGCACCACAAGATCAAGTTCCTCGACCCGTACGCGACGAAGCGTCATGAACTGGAAGGCGCGGAGTTCGCCGATACGGCGATCATGAAGACGCTGGAAGATATGCGCAACCTGCTGGCCCAGGAAAACACGGCACTAATGCCGGCGGCGAGCGAGGACCTGCCCACCCTGCAGAGCTGATCGGTATCAGCTGAAGTAGGCTTCCTTGAAGTGCTTACGGCACATCGACACGTAGCGGTCATTGCCGCCAATCTCGACTTGCGAGCCTTCAGTGACAGCATTGCCGTGTTCGTCCATCCGCAACACCATCGTCGCCTTGGCGCCGCAGTCGCAGATGGCTTTCAGCTCCTTGAGATTGTCTGCCCATGACAGCAGGTACTTGCTGCCTTCGAACGGCTCACCCTGGAAATCGGTCCGCAAGCCGTACGCAAGGACCGGAATATTCAACTTGTCTGTAACATCGCTGAGTTCAAAGACCTGCTCGCGCGTCAGGAACTGCGCCTCATCGATGAGGACGCAATGCAGCGGCTGTTTGGCGCAGGCCTCTTCAACCACGCTGAACAGTTTCGTGTCAGTCCGGAACGTCGTGGCCTCGCTTTCGATGCCGATGCGTGAGGTTACCCTGCCCGCACCGTAGCGGTCGTCCAGCTTGGGCGCGAGGACAAGCGTGTTCATCCCGCGTTCTTTGTAGTTGTAACTGGACTGCAGCAGGTTCGTCGACTTGCCGGCGTTCATCGAGGAGTAATAGAAGTAGAGCTTGGCCATGGACGCGCATTGTCGCAAAGCCTCGCGACGGATGCACGACCCGCTGTGTGATTAGCGATTCAGCGTTAGAAGCTTGGCAAGCCTGCGACGGTGTCCCTGCTGCTCCGGATTTGCGGCGCGGCATTCGGCACATTCGTTCGTCAGCGAATGGCGACCGGAGATGATCTGCGGGACCGGCGTTACGACACCCGAACGCAGGCAACGACTGCATATCACCAGGTTGCTGAGGCGATTCAGCAGGCGGTAGCTCACATTGTCCTTTGCGGGGGCAGCCATCACAGCTCTCCGTTAGCGAAGTCCTGTTTTGGCATTAGAAAGAGTCCGAGGCCAGCGAATTCAACGGAATTATGTCAAAAGTGTTAACCAGTCGTGGTTTTGTGTGTGATCTGCGTCAATCAAGCGGCAGATCCTTGTCGGCCTCTACGGCAAGGCAATTGAGCTAATATGCAAGAAGTTGGGCTCCCAAGAGACAGCATGAAGTTATTGCATGATCTTCGTCGTAGACGCGTATTCCGGCTGGCCGGCCTTTATATCGTTGGGGCGTGGATCGTCATCGAGGTGGCCTCGGTGCTGTTTCCTGCCTGGGGCATTCCCGATACCGCACTGCGCTACCTTGTCATCGCCGCCATCGCACTCTTTCCAGCGGCCCTCCTGTTTGGCTGGGTATTCGATATTACGAGCGATGGCATCGTTCGCACCCGGGCCGTCGTGCCAGGCGAGCATGTCGACCTGTCGCTGCAACGTAGTGACTACTGGATACTCGCAGCCCTTGGTGTCGTATGTGTCGCAGTCGTCGCCGGTAGTCTCCAGAAGATCTCCGAAGAGATCGAGGAGGCACCGGTCGCGCCAACTGTCGCAGAGCGCATAGCAAATTCGGTCGCCGTACTGCCGTTCGCCAACCTCGATGCAAATCCTGATACCGGCTACTTTTCAGACGGCGTCACCGAAGAAATCCTGCATCGACTGTCGTCGCTCGATGCCCTGCACGTGCTCGGGCGAACTTCGTCCTTCGCATTTCGCGACAGTACCGACGGCCCTGCCCGAATCAGCGAGCTGCTTGGCGTCAAGTACCTGTTGCACGGCAGTGTGCGCAGGGATGCCAACATCGTCAGGGTGACCGCACGACTTCTCGATGAAACTGGGCTACAAGTGTGGAGCGAGTCTTTCGACCGCAAGCTGGAAGGGATCTTCACCATTCAATCCGAGATCGCGAGTACCGTGGCGAACCAGATAGCGAACGAGATAATTCCGCTCAGCGAACAGCCACTCGCTCGCACGACAAGCAACATGGAAGCCTACAACCGCTACCTGGTCGGCCGTGCATTCGTGAACAGTCGCACGCCGGGTTGGCAGGAACAAGCGGAGAACGCGTTTCGGGAAGCCATCCACCTGGACCCGCAATACGCCCCACCCTATGCGGGCCTTTCTGTCGCGCTCAGCATCCAGGAGCAAGACGAGGAAGGCTGGACCGAGGCACTGGCTGCTGCGGAAGAGGCGCTTGAACTGGACCCTGGCCTTGCCGAGGCCCATGCGGCAAAGGGCCTCGTTCTCTACACCAATCCCGCGCCCGACCTTGAAGCGGCAACCGTTTCGTTACGCCAGGCGCTCGCACTCGATCCATCGTTGTCAATTGCCTACAACTGGCTTGCCGCCACGCTGCGCTTGCGTGGCCTGCGGGAAGAGTCTGAAGCCGTTCAGGACCAGGGACTTTCAATTGATCCCCTGAATCCGTCGCTTTCCGTAAATATCGCAAATCGCGAAATGCGGCGCGGCAACGCAGACTACGCCGAGCAACTGGTAATGCGGCTGACATACTTGCCCAACCCACCTGGACTGGCCTACTGGGAACTCATGGGCTTGTACACCGACACCGGGCAGTACGACAAGGCAGCGGAAGTCATCAAGGATGCGATTCGTGCCTACGCTGGTACGCCAAATATGATTCCGATCAGCGCGCTCACCTGGACCTACCAACGCCTGCAGATGAAGGCCGAAGTCGAATACTGGTCGCAGCGACAGGCCGAATTGACGCAGAACCCGATGCAGCGCTACATGTTTACGGCTTATACCCGCAAACTCAATGGCATCTCATCGGGAGTGGTCTGTCAGCCCGAATTCGTCCCGGCCAAAGAGCCGTCGGACTTCAGAAAACTCCCGCCATTCATTACCGCGATTATCGCTGCTTGCAACATCATGACGGGCCAGGTGTCCGATGGCATTGCGATTTTCGAAGCATCGTTTGACATCGAACAGCTCGATGCTCTCAATGAAACAGACGCGAATAATGGATATGAATTCATGCATACCCTGGCATATGGCTATCAGCAGGTCGGAGAAGATGACAAAGCGACGGCGCTGCTAATCGCCCTTGAAGAAAGCCTTCGTAGCTGGCTCATCGTGTCCGAAGCGTCGTACTCACCCGGTCTCGAAGCGCTGGCATTGAATAAGCTGCTTCAACGCGACTTCGAGGCGGCCCTCGAGTTTCTGGGCTACGCGATTGAAAGTGGCTGGAACAACTACCAGTGGGTCATTACAGATGCACTATGGCAAGAGGCGCTTGCGCGACCCGACTTTCAGGAACTCCTCGACACGGTGAGAACCGAACTCGCGCGGCAGCGTGCCGTTGCCGAGCAGGCCAACGCCGTGCACGACTTCAAAGCGGAGTTCGAAGCACTATACGGCCTCGAGCCATTGGATTAGATACACGGGCGGGGTGCTGGTGCCCAGGGCCGGACTCGAACCGGCACGTCCTTTCGGACAGGAGATTTTAAGTCTCCAGTGTCTACCAATTCCACCACCCGGGCGCGGGAGAAAAAATGGAGGCTAGGGTCGGAATCGAACCGGCGTCCACGGCTTTGCAGGCCGCTGCATAACCACTCTGCCACCTAGCCTCGGTGATCAATTGGTGTAGCAAAAGATACTACACCGCTGAGCAGGCGTCGCAGTATACATACGTTATCTGCCTTTGCATAATGACCTGATGCGCACTTTTTCAGTCCTGGCCTGGCTCCTGCTGGCCGCTTCTATCACCGCTTGCACCCCCGCTGAGAAAGGCATTCTCGGCGAACCTGAAATGCTCTCATCGCCGGCCACTGGCAAGGTCGCCGGACCTCGCCTGTCCGAAGGAGGCGGCGGTGGCCTTGTGCTCAGTTGGATGGAACCCGGGGAGTCCGGCACCGACCTTAAATTTGCTGGCATCGACGGTGGTGAATTCGGCGAAGCGAGAACCGTCGTGACCGAGCCTCGCATGTTCGTCAATTGGGCTGACTTGCCGTCAGTCCGGCATGTCAGCCAGGATCACTGGCTGGCCCATTGGCTGCGCTACAGCGCGGACAAGACCTACTCCTACGACGTTGTGGTTTCGCAGTCCTTCGACGGCGGCGAGTCCTGGACCGATCCGGTCGCTGCACACTCGGACGGGACGCCGACCGAACACGGTTTCGTTTCCCTGCACCGGGACCCGGAGGGTGTCGCCCTGATCTGGCTGGACGGACGCGACACGGCCGGCGAACAAGGTGAGAGCGTCCTGGATACCAGCATGACGCTGCGCTCGGCCGTGATCACGCCTGAGGGTGAGCGTGTACGAGAGCAACTCGTTGATGATTCTGTGTGCGACTGCTGCCAGACCGACGTTGCCATATCAGCCAGCGGGCCGGTTGCCGTATACCGTGACCGCACGGCCGATGAGATCCGTGATATCTACGTTACGCGATTTGTAGACGGCGCCTGGCAGCCCGGCGCCAACCTGCATGCCGATAATTGGAAAATTCCGGGATGCCCGGTGAACGGTCCGTCGATCGTGGCTCAAGACGATCGTGTTGCTGTGGCCTGGTTCACCGCTGCGGACAACAAGCCATCCGTGCGCATCGCTTTCTCAAACGACAGCGCCGAAACGTTTGGCAAGCCTGTCGAAATTGCGACAGGCCGTCTCGCCGGCTACGTGGGACTTGCGATTATCAACGACGATACGCTGGCCGTTAGTTGGGTCGGCCGGACTGAGGACGGGAAGAACTCGCTCAATATTCGCGATGTCTCTTTCGACGGACAGCCGGGCCCGGTTCACCAGGTAGCGACGATCGAGCAATTGCGCGTGTTCCCACAGCTTGCCTATCGCGACGGCAACCTGATCCTGGCCTGGACTGACGAGGTCGACGACCTGCGAGAATTGCAGATCGCGCGCGTTCCGGTCTTCACTCGTTAATCAAAGCCGCCTAGGGCGTCCAGGCGTAGCCGATCTTCATAAACCATGTTCGGTCAGAAACGGTCAGGTCATTGAGGGAATCATCGTCGACGTATTGGTCGGAGTAACCCAGGAAGAATACGGTCTGCGGATTCAGCTTGTACGAATACAGTAGTTGCCGCCCCAGGTCCTGGGTGCGCGCGTCTTCTTCTTCAATGTACTCGTCCAGGTTTCGCTTCACGTCGGTGTTCTGCAACGTCAGCCTCAGGAAGCTGCGCAGACTGAACTGCCAGGTCAGGCGTGCATCCACAATCCTCGCATCGAAGATCATGTCTCCATCCGGCGTATCGAGCTTCGATGACTCGGCGTTCAGACGCAGCAACAAGCTCTTCGTGATATTCCACGTGACACGCGGCTGCAAACTTGTGGACTTACCGAGCCGGTCGTTCGTGTAGTCCACCTGGTCGCCGTAACCCGCTTCGAATTCCAGGGCAAGACCGCCGGTGGGCCTGATCTCGAAATAAGCGAATACGCCTTCCAGATCGTAGTCGACGCCTTCCCACAACTCGGTTTCCTTCTCAACCACGAATTGAAACCACGACTGCCTGGGTCCGCCGAAACCCAGCCGCAAGCCGACCTCTGTCTCCAGCACGCGCCCGTCTTCCGCGACCGTGTATTCCCCACCCACACTCGCACGAACCCGGGTCCACCAGGTGTCATCGGTGCCATGCCACAGGCGCCCGAACACGGCGTCGTAATTTTCGCCGCCGACCTGCCTGACGAATCCCGAGTCAGCCCGGAAGCCCGAGCTGTAACTCTGGTAAGCCGCGCGGCCGAACCAGTTACGGGAGCTGTAGCGATAGCCGAGCAGGCTGGCCTGCCCCGAGAACTGCCCCAGTGGTTGCTCGAACTCAGTGGCGACGTCGTCGGGATACTCCGTTTCGGACTGCAGGTGCTGGAAGTCAAACGAGTGCTGGTCGTTTATCTTCAACCGACCATCAACGCCCGCAACGATGTTCTGGTAATCATCACCGTCCCGGGCAGTCACCAATGCGCCTATCGAGGATGTGTCGGCAAAACCGTAACTGTAGCGGCCGACAATCGCCGTGTTCTCCTGCTCGAGCGTCTCGGAATCCGATTCAAAGAGCCCGGGGAACAGCAGGTTGGTTTCAGCGTCAAGCGCCGCGAACAAACCATAAGTATGGCTGCCCTGTTTGCCAGTCAGTTTTGCGCCGAAGTCCGGGTCCGCGACAGTTCGGGTGAACACGGCATCAATAGGTGTGTCGTAGTAGTCAGCGCCCTCCAGGAAGAAGGGCCGTCGCTCCGGAAAGAACAACGCGAATCGATTATTGACGTCGAGCTGCAGCACGTCCGCTTCGATTTGCGAAAAGTCCGGATTAATCGCCACGTTTGCTGTCAGGTCGGGCGTGATGCCCCAGCGTACGGTCACACCGCCTTCGACATCGCTGTCGCCGGAATCCATCGGGATTATGCCCGGCTCGTCTGTCGTGCTGGCCTGCGACGCCGTTATCGTCGGAACGACTTCTATATCCCGGCTCGGCCTCGAGCCCTCCAGTCCCTGCAGCTTTCCGACCTGGCACAAGTAACAGTTACGATTGCGGTCCCGCGGATGATTCGAGAAGCGGTACGTGCGATCACGCGGGTAGATTCGCATGAGATCGTAGCCCCAGGTCTTCGTCCCGTTAACGTCAGGGAAGCGCAATTGGCTGAGCGGAATACGCATCTCAACGACGTATCCCTGGTCATTGATTTGGCCAGCTGAATCCCAGATCGCATTCCACGACGCGTCGAAATCCCAGCTGTTTCCACCCTTCACATCGTTGTGCGTCTTGTCCATTTGCACGCCCAGCGGGTTGGCATAGAACTGGAACGCCCGTCGTTCATCGTTGTAAGTGTCCAGCGTTATGCCGACATGGTCGTCCGGCCACGCCGAGTCCCGATCCCGGAGATAGGCACGAATGGCCATTGGGTTCGGATCGCGGGCATCGAAGGCCACATAGAGGTTCTGGCCGTCCTCGACCAGGTAGACGGTCGTTTGGACCCGTGCGGGCTGGTTCTCCCCCGGATTCGTTTCGATATCCAACTCGACCTTGACGGCGTTGGTCCACTCACCCTCACCAAGAACGCCATCGATCTCAATCTCCTCATCAGACCGCGGCAGGTCTGCAACAACGGCTGCCGCAAGCGGCGAGCAAAGAATACCGGCGAGCGTGACGAGGACCTGGAAATGGCGACTGGGAAACAAGGACTTACTCGATACTTTGCGGACCAGAGCGGGAGAGAATCATACAGCGAGGGCGGCACGACTGTCACAAAAAAGGGCCGCTCGTGCGAGCGGCCCTTCGGGGGTCATGGACTTGTGATTCAGGTCAGAATCTGTAGCCCACGTTGATGCTGTATACCAGCGGGCTGATATCAAGCTTAATTGTGTCGGTGTCGACGCCATCAGACAGGGTTGCGTCTGATTCAAGTTGAATCCAGCGAACGTCGAGGTTCAGCAACCACTTATCACCCAACGGCACGTCGGCCGCGACTTGTACGGCAGCGCCGAATGAATCGTCAACGCTCAGGCTGAATCCCTGGTCGGACAGTTCTGATACCAGCGTTTCGTCAAAGAATGTCGTCCAGTTCAAGCCCAGTCCAACATAAGGGCGGAAAGCCCCATCAGGCAAAAAGTGATACTGGAAAGTAAATGTCGGCGGCAGTTGCTTTACTTCGCCGATCTTCGCGGATCCTGAACCCTCCAGGCCGAGTTTTACGTCGTGGGTAAAGGGTGATGCTACCAGTACTTCAAACGCCCAGTTCGGGGAGAAGAAATACGCGCCCGTCAGCGTGAGGGCCGTCCCGCTGTCGACATCGATAAAGAGCGTATCTAGATCATCCGTAAATGTGGCGGCGGTGCCCTGCGGATCGACCATTCCGGCGCCCGCGCGGACAATCCAGTCGCCCTTCTCATATGCCTGAGCCGGCAGCGCGATCAGTGCCAGTCCAGCGAAGGAAATCAATAATTTGGTGAGTCTTGCCATCGTTTTGTCCTCAGTGCTCAGTTAGGGATACACGGGGCATCCCATCATCGAGTCGTGTCAAATCCTATGCGGACTTGTGGCAAATAACTGTTGTATCTACGGATTGCCCGATGGCCCGGCACCGCGTGAAAATCGTGACTAGTCGTGAAAGACCATCACGAGGGTCAGGCCCTGCCACGGAGCCAAAAAATGGCCTGAACACTGCTGCAAAGGTCTTCAACGGGCCGAAAGGAACCAATAAATGAGTATCGACAAAACAAGAAGCGGCATCCTCACACTGCTGTTCCTGATGGTGATGGCCTTTGGCATCTCGACCGGCTGCTCGAGCTCCGAGGAAAGTTCCTCCTCGGGAGACTGTAACTGCGCAGAAGGCGACTGGAACTGTCAGGACGCTTGCAACTAGAAGGAATTCAAACGAAAAACGCCATCCGGGCGGATGGCGTAAGTCGTCGATATTTGGAGCGGGAAACGAGGTTCGAACTCGCGACCTCAACCTTGGCAAGGTTGCGCTCTACCAGCTGAGCTATTCCCGCGAAGGGGCGAGATTGTAGCCCGTTGCTGCCTGCTGTCAAGGCATCAGCGGGCTTTTTTCGTCCTATTCTGGATCATCCGCCATGATATACGGCCAGGCGGCCCGTAGATAGATGAGCATCGACCAGATCGTCATGACGGCGGCCAGCACGAGCAGCGCAAAGCCGAGCGTGTAGATCGGGATACCGAATACATCGTTCTGGTAGACCATAAAAGCAATACCGAACATCTGCAGCGCTGTTTTCACCTTCCCGGCCATCGTTACCTTGACGTTGGCCCGTTCTCCGATCGTGGCCATCCACTCGCGCAGTGCCGAGATCGTGATCTCCCGGCCGATAATAATCATCGCGATAATGTCTTCGAACCAGCCGGAATCGGCCTGGACCAGCATGACCAGCACGATTGACACCATCAGCTTGTCGGCGACCGGGTCCAGGAACTCGCCGAAGCGCGAGGTTTGCCCGTACTTTCGAGCGACCCACCCATCGATCCAGTCCGTGATGGCCGCGAGACCAAAAATAACCGCCGCGATCGGGCGAGCATAAGGCATCGGGCTGTAAAAACAGATGACGACGATCGGAATCGCCGCAATTCGCAAGAGCGTGAGAATGTTAGCGAGGTTCAGTTTCAAGGAATCACTCTTTCTTGTTATTGATGCTCGTGATGGAGCTCATTGTATATCGTTTCGGCGAGCGTGCGGCTAATCCCGCGCACTTTTGCAAGATCATCGATACCGGCCCCCACGACGCCCTGCAGCCCGCCAAACTGGCGCAACAGCTCTCGCCGTTTCTTGGGACCCAGGCCCGGGATTCGCTCCAGTGGCGATGTCTTGCGTGCCTTCGCACGCCGCTGGCGATGGCCTGTGATCGCAAAGCGATGCGCCTCATCTCGAATCTGTTGAATCAACAATAGCGCCGGCGAGTCCGGCGGTAGCTGCAACGCCTTGTCATTGCCGGGCCTGAACAGGCGCTCCGCGCCCGGCCGACGCGCCCTGCCCTTGGCAACCGCAACCACGGTCAGCCAGTCCAACTCGAGTTCCTCGAGTACGGTCATTGCTTCCGCGAGCTGGCCCTTGCCGCCATCGACAAACAGGACATCCGGCATCGGCACCTCGCCCTTCTTCACGCGCTTATAGCGCCGCCGCAACGCCTCGGACATCGCACCATAATCGTCCCCGGCCGAATCGGGACTCAGATTAAAGCGCCGGTAGTCACTCTTCATCGGCCCTGCCGTGTTGAAGACCACACACGATGCGACCGTTGCCTCGCCCGAGGTGTGGCTGACGTCGAAACACTCGATGCGTTGCGGCGCCTCTTCCATACCGAGCGCCTCTCCCAAAGCCGAGAATTGCCGGCGGATCGTCGCATTACTGGCGACCTTGAGATTCAAGCCCTGCTCGGCGTTGGTTCGGGCCATGTCGAGCCAGCGCGCCCGATCCCCGCGCACGCGGTGCCGAATGGCCACCTTGTGGCCGGCACGCGTGGACAGTTCCTGCTCCAGCAATTCGGCGTCCTCGATTTCGGCGTCGAGGATGATCTCCGCCGGCGCAGTGCGACCGAGGTAGTACTGCGACACGAAGCCGTTCAGCAGCCGCGACTTGTCGGTCTCGCCCGGGAGTCTGGGGAAATGATCCCTGCTGCCAATTACCGAACCATTGCGAATGAACAACACCGTGACGCAGTGGATAGCACCATTGGATGCAAAGCCCAGGATATCGAGGTCCTTGCGGTCGGACCGCTTGACCAGTTGCCTCGCCTCGATCTCCTTCAGGCGGGAGATCTGGTCGCGAAATCGTGCCGCCTGCTCATAGTCCTGGGCGGCAGACGCTGCTTCCATGCGTTTCACGAACGTATTGACGACACTCTTGTCTTTTCCTTCGAGGAACAGGATCGCGGCGTCAATGTCCTTGCGATACTGCTCGCCGTCAACGATGCCGACGCATGGCGCGGTGCAGCGCTTGATCTGGTACTGGAGACAAGGCCGTGTCCGGTTGCTGAAGAAGCCGTCTTCACAGTTGCGAATCAGGAACAGTTTCTCGAGTTCGTTGAGCGTCTGACGAACGGCGCGAGTGCTCGGGTACGGCCCGAAATACCGGCCCTTACCCTTGCGCGCGCCCCGATGAAACTTGAGCCGCGGGTACGCGTGGTCGGTCGACGCATAGATATAGGGGTAGCTCTTGTCATCCCGCAGCAGCACGTTAAAGCGCGGCTTGTGCTGTTTGATCAGGCTGTACTCGAGGATCAGCGCCTCAGCCTCGGTATTGGCGACCGTTACCTCGACCCTCGCGACCTTTTCCATCATGGCAACGGTCTTGGGCGCCGCCTGGGAACGATGGAAGTAGCTCGAGACCCGTTTCTTGAGGTCACGAGCCTTGCCCACGTAGATGACCTTGTGCTTCGCATCCAGCATGCGATACACGCCGGGCCGATGCGTCAGCGACCGCAGGAATGATTTGACTTCGAATGCCGCTTCGTCACTCACAACGCTATTGTTTAAGCAACTCCCTGGCCTCTGCAAATATCCCGTCGAACATGACCTCGGTCAGGCGTCCGGTGTTCGTGTTGTAGCGGCTGCAATGGTAGGAATCGAGTACCCGAAACTGCCCCATGTCGTGCAACGCCGCGTGTCCAAACTTGAACTCAACCTGGCGCAGACCCATCGCCTTGACGATTGCGCGGTGCGCGATTCCGCCGAGCGCCATGACCACCGAGTCCTGTGGCAAAGCCCTGAGTTCGTTGGCGAGGAACGTGTTGCACGTGTTGATCTCTGCACCGACCGGTTTGTTGTCGGGTGGCAGGCATTTCACGGCATTCGTGATGCGGCAATCGATGAGATCCAGGCCATCGTCGGCGGATTTCGAATGATCGCGCGTGCTGAAGCCGTATTTGTGCAGCATCTGGTACAAAAGAATGCCGGCGTGGTCTCCCGTGAACGGCCTGCCCGTTTGATTGGCGCCGTGCATTCCAGGAGCGAGACCGACAATCAGGAACCGAGCGTCCGCGGCGCCAAACGGTGGAACCGGGCCGCAGTAGTAGTCGGGGTAGCGCCCCTTCACCTCGTCAAGAAACGCCGCAAGGCGCGGGCACTCACGACACGACCGGTCGAAGATAGCGTCGCTCTCAGCCATCAGCGTCAGTCAGTCAGTCATATGACGAATGATCGCCCGACCGAATCCTCGCGTACCGACGAGACGCGCGCCCGGAATGAGCTGCTCGAGCTGCTCCTCGACTTCCTTCTTGTCGTGCGTCTTCGCCTTGCGCTTCGGTTTGCGAATCGCGGAGCGAAGGCGCGCGAGGTCAAACGTCAACTCGCCGTTCTTGATCGTGCCGGCGACGCCCTTGATGATCAGATCGGCTGCCTCGGTCCAGCCGATGTAGCGCAGCATCATCTCCGCCGAAAGAATAATTGAACCAGGATTGACCCGATTCTTGCCGGCGAACCCGGGTGCCGTACCGTGCGTCGCCTCGAATACCGCCAGGCCCTCACCGATGTTGCCGCCCGGCGCGATGCCGATACCGCCAACCTGCGCGGCCAGCGCGTCGGAGATGTAGTCACCATTGAGGTTTAGCGTTGCGATGATGTCGTAGTCTTCGGGACAGAGCAGGATCTGCTGCAGGAAGTTGTCGGCGATGACGTCCTTGATCGTGATGTCGCGGCCTGTCACCGGGTTCTTGAATGACAGCCAGGGACCGCCGTCGATTGCCGTGGCGCCAAACTCCTCGCGCGCCACTTCGTACCCCCATTGGCAGAACGCGCCCTCGGTGTACTTCATGATGTTGCCTTTATGCACGAGCGTCACCGAGCTCTGATCGCGTTCGATGCAGTGCTGGATCGCTTTGCGAACGAGCCGCTCCGACCCTTCCCGCGAAACGGGCTTGATGCCGATTCCCGAGCTTGCCGGGAAGCGAATCTCGGTTACGCCGAGCTCCGCCTGCAGGAAGTGAATGAGTTTCTGCACTTCCTGCGACCCGGTCGGGTACTCGATACCGGCATAGATATCTTCCGTGTTCTCGCGGAAGATCGTCATGTCCACGAGATCGGAATCCTTCATGGGCGTCTCGACGCCCGGGAAATATCGAATCGGGCGAACGCAGGCATACAGGTCGAGTGTCTGGCGAATAGCTACGTTCAGGGATCGAATGCCCCCACCCGTCGGCGTTGCCAGTGGTCCTTTGATCGACACGACGAAGCGCCGCAGCACATCGAGGGTTTCGTCCGGCATCCAATTATCATCGCCGTAGACGTCGGTTGCCCGCTGGCCTGCATGCACCGGCATCCAGCGAATCTGGCGTTCATCACCGTAGGCGATCTCGACCGCAGCCTCGACCACGTTGAGCATGACGGGCGTGACATCCGCGCCGATGCCGTCGCCTTCAATAAAAGGAATGATCGGAAAGTTCGGGACGTTCAGCGTATGGTCCGGATTGACCGTGATGGCCTCACCGTCAGCGGGTACGTTGATATGATCGTATTGCATGGGATTCTCGAGTCGAGGGACAGCGCGCGCCGGGCGCCGCTGAAAAGGCGTGCATTGTACAGTTTGCCGGGTATGACAACAAAATGCTGATCCTGCTGAACAAGCCGTTCCGGGTGCTGAGCCAGTTTCGGGATCTGGACGGACGCGCGACGCTCGGCGACTGTGTCGACATCCCGGATGCGTACCCCGCCGGTCGCCTCGACTATGACAGCGAAGGCCTGATCCTGCTGACCGATGACGGCAGATTGCAGGCTCGGATAAGTCACCCCAAGGCGGGAACTCGCAAGACCTACTGGGCGCAGGTTGAAGGCTCGCCCACACTCGGGCAAATGGAACAGCTGGTTCGTGGCGTCGAACTGAAAGATGGCCCCGCCAGGGCCGTCTCGGCGCAGCCGATTGAAACGCCGCCGGATCTATGGGATCGCGACCCGCCGATTCGATACAGGGCCAATGTTCCGGATAGCTGGATCGAGATTGTCCTTACCGAAGGCAGGAATCGCCAGGTACGTCGCATGACCGCGGCTGTCGGGCTGCCGACGCTGAGGCTGATTCGTTACTCAATCGGCGACTGGACCGTGGACGGCCTAGCGCCCGGAGAATGGCGGAAAGCTACAGTCCCGCGATCCTCATAGCGATTTCCATTGCCTGCTCGTAGTTGAGTCGCGGATCGACCGTGGATTTGTACGCACGTGCCAGGTCGCCGTCTGTGAGTCCCCGGGCACCGCCCGTGCATTCGGTCACGTTCTCGCCAGTCAGTTCGAGGTGTACGCCACCGAGATAGGTTCCCATCTTCTCGTGCACACGGAACGCTGCCTCGAGCTCGGCTACGATATTGTCAAAGCGGCGCGTCTTGATGCCATCCGCCGTGCTTTCGGTATTGCCATGCATCGGGTCACACACCCACAGCACCGGCGAGCCGAGTTCCTTCACGGCCGAAATCAGATCCGGCAACTGCTCTTCGATGCTCTTGGCGCCGTAGCGGTGAATAAGGGTCAACCGGCCCGGCTCATTATTCGGGTTCAGAACCCGCACGAGATCCTGGATCCATTCGCGCGTCATGCCCGGGCCTACCTTCACACCAATCGGATTGGTGATGCCCCGGAAGTACTCTACGTGTGCACCATCCAGTTGCGCAGTGCGCATTCCTATCCACGGGAAATGGGTCGTCAGGTTGTACCAGCGCTCACGCCGATCCAGGTAACGCGTCTGGGCCTGCTCGTAGTGAAGATGCAAACCCTCGTGCGCCGCATACATGTCCGCCCGCTGCGTGCGATGGAACTGGCGCCCCGACACCGTCTCGAGGAAGTCCAGCGAATTGGAGATTGACGCGACGATCTGGTGATACTCGTCTGCCGCCTGTGAATGCCCCACCCAACCCAGGTCCCAATACTCCGGGTGATGCAGGTCGGCAAACCCGCCATCGATGAGTGAACGCACGAAATTGAGCGTCAGCGCCGCGCGCTCGTAGCCGCGCAGGATCATCTGCGGATCGGGAATGCGCTCATCCGGCGTAAAACCGCTGCGATTGATCAGGTCGCCGCGGAAACTCGGGAGCGTCTTGCCGTCTCGCGTTTCGGTATCGGCGGAGCGCGGCTTCGCGTACTGGCCAGCCATTCGGCCAACCCGAACCACGGGCTTCTTGAGCCCGTAGATCATCACGAGGCTCATCTGCAACAGGATCTTCAGTTTGGCGACGATGTTCTCTGACGTGCACTCATCAAATGTTTCGGCACAGTCCCCACCCTGCAGGACGAAAGCATCGCCTTGCTGAGCCTTGGCGATCTGCTCCTTCAGGGCATCAACCTCCCACGATGTGGTGATCGGTGGCAGTCGGCTCAGGTCGGCAACCGCGCGCTCAAGCGCCACTTTGTCCGGGTAGGACGCCTGCTGCGAGGCCGTAAAGCCCTGCCAGCTTGCGGGATGCCAGTCATTTTTGGGTACTGTTCTGCTCACAATCGTCTCAATTCCAGAATATCGTCGGCCCGGGTTTCCCGGCGCCGAATCCGCGGACTATGCCACGCAGCGGCCCATGGCTCAAAAGTTTCTCATGCAATCAAAGATTTAGAAACACCTGCTACAGAGAACTTTGGTCGCTGATCGGGGAGATTCCAGCAATCGGCGATCCCGGCCGTTCAATGCACTCAAGATCGTAACGCCGGGTGTGGAAAGCCACTTGGGACATTGGCACAATGCGCGCCGACCCACGGGAGTAAAACCATGCACGCAGTACTTGAAAAACTCGGTCTCGAAGCTGTCAATGACGGCACCTGGTTCGGCGCTCAATCGGCCGCGGATGAGTCGGCAGACCTGATTGAATCCATCAACCCGTCAACGGATGAGCTTATCGCCAGCGTTCGAGCTACAACGATGGCGCAATACGAAGAAGTCATCGAGAAAGCCCAGGAATCATTTGTCACCTGGCGTTCGGTCCCCGCCCCGGTTCGGGGAGAGGCTGTGCGCCACATCGCCAATGCGCTGCGCAAGCACAAGGACGCGCTGGGCAGTCTCGTCGCGCTGGAAAACGGCAAGATCAAAGCCGAGGGCGACGGTGAAGTCCAGGAGATGATCGACATCGCCGACTTCGCAGTTGGCCAGTCACGCATGCTCTACGGCCGCACGATGCACTCGGAGCGCCCGCAGCATCGCATGTACGAACAATGGCATCCGCTCGGCATCGTCGGCACAATCTCGGCCTTTAACTTCCCGGTCGCAGTCTACGCCTGGAACGCGTGCATCGCGGCGATCTGCGGCAACGTCAACGTCTGGAAGCCCTCACACAGTACGGCCTTGTGTGCAGTGGCCGTGCAGAAAATCATCAATGAAGCGCTCGAGGACATGGACCTGCCGCCCGTGTTCTTCCTGGTCAATGGCGGCACGGGTTCGCATGAACTCGCAGAGCGTTTCGTTGACGACAAGCGCGTCAACCTGATTTCGTTCACCGGCTCGACCTGGGTGGGTCGCGGCGTCGGTGAGCGACTTGCGAATCGCCTGGGCAAGTGCCTGCTCGAACTCGGCGGCAACAATGCGATTATCGTTGACGAACATGCCAATCTCGATCTCGCGATTCCGTCGATCGTTTTCGGTGCCGTCGGCACAGCGGGGCAACGTTGTACCTCGACACGTCGCGTGATCGCGCATCGCTCGCGCTTCGATGAGGTCAGGGATGCCCTGGTCAAAGCCTACGGCCAGGTACGCATCGGCGATCCGCTGGATCCTGACACGCTGATGGGCCCACTGATCAATGATTCCGCCGTCAGAGCAGTGGAAGCCGCAATCGAGTCCGTTCGCAAGGAAGGCGGCGAGGTCCTGTGCGGCGGTGAGCGTATTGACGGACCCGGCAACTTCATAACCCCGGCTATCGCGGTGGTGAAGAACGAGTGGGAAATCGTTCAGCACGAGACATTCGGCCCGATTCTTTACCTGATCCCGTTTGACACGCTCGACGAAGCCATTGCGTTACAGAATGGCGTGGTCCAGGGACTGTCGTCTTCGATCTTCACCGACAATGTGCAAAACGCGGAGTACTTCCTGTCGCACGGCGGATCGGACTGTGGCATTGCCAACGTCAATATCGGTACATCGGGTGCCGAGATCGGCGGTGCATTCGGTGGCGAAAAGGAAACCGGCGGTGGCCGCGAGGCGGGTTCGGATTCCTGGAAGGCCTACATGCGCCGCCAAACGAATACGATCAACTGGGGCAAAGACCTGCCGCTGGCGCAGGGCATTAACTTCGACCTGTAACCCTCAATTTGGTGTCAGTCACCTTATTTCGAGTCTAAGGTGGGTAAAAAGGTGTCAGTCACCTTATATCGGGTCTAAAGGTGCCAGTCACCTTAGACTCGATATAAGGTGACTGACACCTTTTTAGGTTTGGTCCATGGCTTCGAAGCGGTTCTCGGCGCGGTTCTTGCGGACCGCACCGGCTTCGAACACCTGCCCGCTCATCGCAATGTAGACGCCCGGTTCAAGCGTCTGCACTGCAGCGACGGCCATGCCGACGTTAAACATGGCGTCTGTCGTGCGGAATCTTGCGGGCGTCAGCGCGCCCGTCAGGACGATTGTCTTTCCCTTGAGCTCACTCAACACTTCCGCTGTCTCGGGCATCGTATCGGTGCCGTGAGTGACGACATAGTGAGTCCCATCGTCGGCCGCGATGAAATCCCGCAAAACCGTTCGATCGACGTCTGCGATCTCGAGACTGTCCTTTTTCATCAGCGTTACGATGTCGTAATCGACCTGCACGAGCCCTTCCCGGAGTATGTGTTCCATCTGCGACTCGCCCACCTCGAACTGACTCAGTTCATCGAAGTAGATCTTGTCAATCGTGCCGCCGGTCGTGATAAATCGAATATGCATGAGACTCGCGGGCCCCGCGGACCTTCCTGTAAACGATAGTAAGCTACGGCAAACCGAAACGAAGAGGAAGTCTCGGGGCTGATATAATCGGTGTATGAGAGTCTGCGACCGATCTTTGGGCCGGGCTATTCTGCATTCGGCCATAATGCCCCTGCTCCTCGTGTTCTTCTGGGGCGCGCCGACATCGGCAAACACGTTTACTGTCGTCGAACTCGAGGTCGAGAATGGCATCGGCGTCGCAACGGCCGACTACGTGCACAGTGGCATCGAACACGCCATCGACATTGGCGCCGACCTCGTCATCATCAACATGGACACGCCTGGCGGCCTGATGAAGCCGATGCGCGAGATCGTCCAGGACATATTGAATTCGCCGGTGCCGATCGCCATCTACGTAACACCAGCCGGAGCCCGCGCCGACAGCGCCGGGACCTATATCCTGCTCTCTGCACACATAGCCGCGATGACCCCAACGACACATCTTGGTGCGGCGACTCCCGTGCCGCTGATCAGCGGCGACCAGGACGAAGAAACTGACGAGTCCGAGTCAGCCCCGGCGATGGACATGAAGATAATGAACGACTCGGTGTCCTACATCCGTGGCCTCGCCGAACGTCATGGCCGCAATGCGGACTGGGCTGAGAAAGCTGTAACGGAGGCCGCAACACTGACGGCCACCGAAGCGCTGGAACAGAACGTCATCGATTTTGTAGCCGAGGACCGGGATGAACTCCTGGGAATGCTCGATGGCCACGAAATCGAAGTAGCAGGCGAATCGCAGACACTATCGACAGAGGCTGTCGAGGTAGTGGCGTTCGAACCCGATTGGCGCATTCGCCTGCTCGCTGTCATCTCAAACCCTGAGATCGTGTTGCTACTCGGGCTGATCGGTCTTTACGGACTCATGTACGAGGGCTGGAATCCGGGCGCGATTGTTCCCGGTGTCGTCGGCGCCATTTGCCTGCTCCTGGCCGCTTACGCATTGCAGATTATCCCGGTCAACTATGCCGGTCTCGCGTTGATCCTGGTCGGTGTGGCCCTCATGGCCGCCGAAGCCTTTGCGCCGAGCTTCGGCGCCCTCGGTCTCGGCGGTATCGCCGCCTTCGTTTTCGGTGCCATCATCATGTTCGATACAGACGTTCCCGGATTCGGTATCTCGTATGCCTTCGTGATCGGGATAGCGCTGGTATTCGCGGTACTCGTCGTCTGGCTGCTGGGATATCTGCTCAAGCTTCGCCGGCGCGGCGCAGTCTCCGGTGCTGAATCAATCGTCGGCGGCATCGCCACGGCGGTCGAGGACTTCACCGGCGACGGCAAAGTCTGGCTCGAGGGCGAGGCCTGGCAAGCCCGTAGCGCGCTGCCACTTACGAAAAACCAACGGGTCGTCGTTCGGACCATGGATGGCCTGGTGCTCGTCGTCGAGCCCGTTCCCGGTGCAAAGGAAAGCAGCGGCCCCTAACAGATCTACAAAAGGAGTTTCCGATGTCCTTTATTTCCTACCCGATCATCGGCTTTCTGATCATTCTGCTGCTCTCGCAGACGATCAAGATTCTCAAAGAATACGAGCGCGGAGTCGTGTTCCTCCTCGGCCGTTTCCAGACGGTCAAGGGTCCGGGCTTGATCATCCTGATCCCGGGCATCCAAAAGATGACCCGGGTTGACTTGCGGGTCCTGGTCCTCGACGTACCGACGCAGGATGTTATTTCCCGCGACAACGTGTCCGTAAAGGTCAACGCCGTCATCTATTTCCGCGTCGTCGACCCGGAGAAAGCAATCATCCGCGTCGAAAACTTCTTCGAGGCAACCAGCCAGTTGTCCCAGACCACGCTGCGATCCGTGCTCGGCCAGCACGAACTCGACGATATGCTCGCCGAACGGGACAAGCTGAACGACGATATCCAGGCCCTGCTCGACCAGCGTACTGACAACTGGGGCATCAAGGTTGCCAACGTCGAGATCAAGCACGTCGACCTCGACGAGAGCATGATCCGGGCTATCGCCCAGCAAGCGGAGGCGGAACGCGCAAGGCGCGCGAAGATCATCAATGCCGAAGGTGAGAAACAGGCCGCCGCAACGCTGGCGGAGGCCGCCCATATGCTCGCTAAGGAAGAGCTGGCACTGCAGCTCCGTTACCTGCAAACGCTTAAGGAGATTTCCAGCGAGAAAACGAACACGATTGTCTTCCCATTGCCGCTGGATCTCATAGAACCGCTGGTGAAATTGTCGAAATCCGCGGGCGCAGGTAGCTAAAGAAGATCAGTCGGATTTCGCCGTAGACACGGGCGGTATCGATACCATGAATTCGGCGCCGCCCAGGTCGGACGCGCCTATTGACAGTCGCCCGGAGTACGAATGCGCGATGTCTTTGACGACAGCCAAGCCGATGCCATGTCCCGGCGTCGACTCGTCCAGTCTCATGCCACGCTGCAGCAATGCGTCCGCAGCATCCGGCGGAATGCCCGGCCCGTCATCCGCCACGGTCAGCACCATGCCACTCGCGATCGCACGTGCACCTACCGACGGCACGACGCTAATGCGTACCTTGCTCTCACACCATTTGCACGCGTTGTCGAGAAGGTTGCCAGCGAGTTCCAGGAAATCCCCTGTATCGCCGCGAAATTGCAGGCCCTTTTCGACGCGCACATCAAACTCCGGATGTTTGTCGTGATAGACCTTGCGCAGTCCATCGACAAGGCGCGTGACTTCTTTTTCCACGTGGACCGGCGCCAGCACGAGATTGTCAGCGACCGATGCTGCGGGTTTGCGTAGCTGATAACGCACGATTTCGTCCATACGATCGATCTGTTCATTGAAGCGGTTACCGAAGCCTTCGCTGTGACGATCGTGGAGCAACGCGCGCATCGCGGCGAGCGGCGTCTTCAGGCTGTGCGCCAGGTTGTCGAGCGTATAACGGTAGCGGTCGGAACGCGCACGCTCGCTGTCGATCAGCAGGTTCATGTTGCGCGCGACGCCAGTCAGCTCGGTCGGGAACTTGCCCGAGAGCGAGACTCGGTCGCCCTCTTCGATTTCCGTAATTTCGGTCTCGATCTGGCGAAGCGGTTTTAGAAGTCCCCGCAACAGCATCGAGAACGCCAGTACCATTGCCAGCGCGACCACGGCAAACCAGCCGAATAACTGGCGCCTGAAACCAGCGACCTGCGCATTGAAGCCGTCGAGACTCTCCGCGACCTTGAACACGTACAACTGCGACTCACCATTATCGAGTTCCCAGTCGACCGTAAGACTGAGCGTAAGAAGCGGCGTCCCGTCATCAAGTTCTTCACGCCCGAACAGGTGATTTCCCAGGTCGGGCACAGTACCGATCGGGATTTCCAGCCCCAGGGCCGAGCGCGATCGCCAGAGCACGTCGCCGTCGAAATCGCGCAGCTCGGCATACAGGCCCGAGCCAATGCGCTCGAGACGGGGCTCCCTGAGCCGAGCCGGCATCACGAGCTTGCCGGTGTCGTCGGGCTCGGCAGCCGCCAGCAAACCGACGAGATGCCCATCGAGAATGTCCTGGCGCGCCTGCTCGCCGGCCTCCGTGAAGGCGCGGTCCAGTACCGCGATGGTCGCACCAAAGAAGAACAGCAGCAGCACACTGACTGAGATCAGGAGTCGACTGCTAAGAGACCTCATGCGGGGTCAGTCGACCTGGTTCCGCTCCAGCGCGAAGCGGTAACCGCGTCCCCGTAGCGTCTCGATAGGCTTGATGGAATTCTCGGGATCGAGCTTCTTGCGCAGGCGGCCTATGAATACCTCGATGACATTGCTGTCGCGCTCGAAGTCCTGGTCGTACAGGCGATCGGTCAATTCGGCTTTCGAAATCACCTGGCCGGCGCGCACCATGAGGTACTCCAGGATCTTGTACTCGAAACTCGTCAGATCGATCGACGTCTCGTTGACCATGACGTCCTGCCTCGACATGTCGAGCGTCACGGGTCCTGCTTGCAGCACAGAAGAGGCCCAACCACCGCTGCGACGCAGCAGTGCGTTAACACGCGCGCTGACCTCTTCGAAATGAAATGGCTTGACGACGTAGTCATCCGCGCCGGCGCTAAGCCCGTCGACCTTGTCTTCCCACCGGTCGCGCGCGGTGAGAATCAGTATTGGGTAGGTATGCCCATCGGCACGTACTTTCTCGATGATCTCGAGACCCGACAGTTCGGGCAATCCCAAATCGATGATCGCGAGATCGATCGGGTATTCGCTGGCGAAGTAAAGGCCTTCCTTGCCGTCAGCGGCCTGCTCGACAGCGAAACCACTCTCCGTCAGTTTCCGGACGAGTGACTCGCGTAAAGTTGAGTCGTCTTCGATGACCAGCAATCGCATGTTCCCTGCTCCTGACCCGCGTTAAGAAAGTCTAGCGTCGGCAGCCGTTGACCTTGTGAGTCTTGACCTTGCCGTCCTGGGTGAGAACCTTGATGTAGTGCACTTCGCGGCCATTTGAGACCTTCGTCTCTGCGCTGACGACACGACCGCCGGTGCGGCTGCGCACCGACTGGATCGCCTCGGAAAGCGACACGCAGCCGCTCTGGGCAACCTGGAGCAGCGGCTCGCCCTGGTACTGCACGTGCTGGGCTTTCAGATTCGTTTCCAGATCGAAAGCAGCGGCGCGCAACGGCAGCAAGGCCGCGGCCCCAAGCAACATGAGTATCAGTGCGAATCGCATGCGCCAAGTGTCGTACCTGCGCGGCCTGATTGCAATGAAGCGCGTCACATCCGGTCTCCGTATTACCCGGCCGGCCGAATATCCACACGAACACGCAGGCGCTTGCCCGGATCGTATGGCATCTCGGTCAGGTATTTCTGGCCGTTATACCGATAGAGAACGCGATAACCGTCGATGCGTTCCTCCTGGTGCTGCCGATAACGGGTCTCGCAGCGCTGCACCGGGCGTGAACGGGTCTCAACACCATAGCGGTCGCTGGCCGCGTCATTACCAATGGCCGCACCGATCAGGGTACCGGCCACCGTGGCCGCATCATTGCCTCTGCCGCTGCCGACCTGGTGGCCAATGACACCACCGATCACGGCGCCAAGAAATGTGCCTGCGCGCCGGTTATGGCGATTGTGATCAACAGTGTAGTACTCGACCTCTTCCCAGCACTCGCGCACCGGAGTTCTCACGTTGACGTAGTTGATAATCGGGTCGGCCGAGATGACCTTGGCGTAGTCATACTGGGGCCGGTGGTCTGCCCAGGCGGTGCTGCCAAACAGCATCGCGCCAAGGGCCAGCGTGGCGATACGTGTCTTTGCGTTCATGGTCCTGCTCCTTGTCAAAATCCGCTGGTCTTATCCAGCTTGGGGACAAGGTTAGGCCCCCGGCAATGAACCGGGCCTGAATATCAGCCGACGCGGTGCTTGGCCTTGCGCCAGCGCTGATCAAGCGATTCCAGGCTCATTTTCCGCAATTCGAGGCCTTCCGCCGCGATATCGGCCTCCATGGCCCGAAACCGGTGCTCAAACTTGGTATTAGCGCCCCTTAGCGCATTTTCAGGGTCGACGTCGAGGTGCCGCGACAGGTTCACGACGGCAAACAGCAAATCACCGAGTTCCTCCTCGATTTGAGCCGCATTCCGGCTGCCGACGGCGGTCTCCAGCTCGCCCAGCTCCTCGTGGATCTTCTCCTTGACCCCCCGGGTGTCGGGCCAGTCGAACCCCACGCGACCTGCGCGCTTGCCCAGCTTTTCGGCTCGTTTCAGGGATGGCAGCGCTTTGGCGACGCCGGCCAGCGCACTGTCGTCATCGTCTGCTGACCGTTCTTCCTCCTTGATCTCTTCCCAACTCCCGTCGACCTTGCCGACTGCCCGCTCCTCGTCAGAACCAAACACATGCGGGTGCCGCCGAATCATCTTGTCGGAGATACCGCCCGCCACGTCGTCGAAATCGAAATACCCTCGCTCGCTGGCCATTTGGGCATAGAACACCACCTGGAACAGCAAATCACCGAGTTCCGAGCGCAACTCGTCGAAATCCTCGCGCTCGATCGCATCGGCAACCTCGTAGGCTTCCTCGATCGTATAGGGCGCAATTGTCGAGAAATCCTGTTCCACGTCCCAGGGACAACCGGTCTCCGGATCCCGAAGCGCGCGCATAACTTCAAGTAATTTCTCTATATCCGACATATTTTATTGATTTAAAAGGTATTTTCTAAATGCCAAGAGCATGTAGGCCGTAGCACCCCAGACTCGCTCCCCATCGTAGTGGAATTCTTTCAAGCGGAACCGCCGGCCTTCCCACTCCCGATCGACCAGCTGATCGTTGCCCTCGTTCAAGAGGAAATCCAGGGGCAACTCGAACGTGTAATCGACTTCTGTCCGGTCTACAACCAGCCGGGCCTCTTCGCTGACCAGCCCGACCACCGGCGTCACCGCGAAGCCAGTGATCGTCGGCATGGATCGAAGGTAACCGATGACCTCAACCTGCTCCGGTGCCACCCCCACTTCTTCATGGGTTTCACGCAAGGCTGTCGCCCGTACGTCCGGATCGTGGGCTTCCATACGGCCACCCGGGAAACTCGCCTGCGCCGCATGGACCTTGAGATGCGCCGCGCGCTGGGTCAACAAGATCGAGAGGCCCTCGGATCCCTGCATCAGCGGCACAAGAACGCCGGCGGGCCTCAGCGGCCCGGCCAGTTGCTCTCGCATGGCGTGCGGCCAGCGCTTGAGGCCGGGAGGCATGACCACGTCGAGAGGATCGTCAGGCATGCTGGTACCCGCAAACCGGGCACGCAGCTCATCCGCAGTCAGCGGTCCGTGTGTCGGACCGGTATTAATGCTTGATACCGCCCTCGGTGAGGGCCGCCGGATCCAGAAGTCGGTCAAGCTCGTCATCGGTCAGGTCGGTCATCTCCCTGGCGACCTCCTTGACGGCTCGCCCTTCCGCGTAGGCCTTCTTGGCCACGGCCGCGCCGAGCTCATAGCCGATAACCGGATTCAGCGCCGTTACGAGGATCGGGTTGCGGCCCAGCGCCTTGTTGATATTGTCCTGGTTGACCGTAAAGCCTGCGATCGCACTGTCTGCGAGCACAACGCTCGCCGTGGACAGGATTTCAATGCTCTGCAGCAGGTTGTAAGCAACGACCGGGAGCATGACATTGAGCTGGAAGTTGCCCGATTGCCCGCCAATCGCAATCGTCGCGTCGTTGCCGATGACCTGGGCACAGACCATCGCCATCGCTTCCGGAATCACGGGGTTCACTTTGCCGGGCATGATGCTGGAACCAGGCTGCAACGCCGGCAATGCGATCTCACCAATTCCGGCGAGCGGCCCCGAATTCATCCAGCGCAGATCATTGGCGATCTTGGTCAGGCTGACGGCCAGCGTACGTAACTGCCCTGAGGCTTCCACGGCCGCATCCTGGCAGCTCAATGACTGGAACTGGTTATCCGCCGCTGTGAAAGACACACCGGTTCGCTCCGCGAGCAATAGGGCAACTTTCGCCCCGAACTTCGGATGTGCATTGATACCGGTACCAACCGCTGTGCCACCCTGCGCCAGCGCTGTCAGGCGTTTCATCGTGTCGTTGATCCGTTCGACACCATGGTCTACCTGCGAGCGCCAGGCGTCGATTTCCTGCCCCAGCGTCACGGGCATAGCATCCATGAGGTGCGTACGCCCTGTCTTGACGATATCGCGAGTTTCTTCCGCCTTGGCCTCGAGCACTTCCGAGAGGTGGCGCAAAGCCGGCATCAGCTGGTCTTGAATCGCGAGCGCTGCGCTGACGTGTACGCAGGTCGGAATCACGTCGTTACTGCTCTGGCTCATGTTCACGTGGTCATTCGGATGCACGTTGGCGCCGAGGTCTTCGGTCGCGACGTGCGAAATGACCTCATTGGCGTTCATGTTGGAACTCGTGCCCGAGCCGGTCTGGAACACATCGATCGGGAAATGCTCGTCGTATTCGCCTTCCGACACGGCCAGCGATGCCTTCTGGATCGCGACCGCGATATCACTTTTGATCAACCCCAGTTCGGCGTTCGCGCCGGCGGCTGCCCACTTGACCAGCCCTAGGGCCGCGATAAATTGCCGCGGCATCGTTAGCCCTGAAATCGGGAAATTGTTGACCGCACGCTGCGTCTGCGCGCCCCACAGGGCGTCCTCGGGTACCTGTAGTTCGCCCATGCTGTCTTTTTCGATTCGAAATGCCTTGTCACTCATTGCGGGTCCTGCTCCATCGGGTGCCTTTTGCACCACTCAGTCTGCCGAGAAAGGTGTATGATTCGCGCTTTGCGCGCGCAAGTCTACACTGGTTTTCCACACATGAAAGTCTCAACCCTGAGAGCCATCTCCCCCGCCGACGGTCGCTATGCCGACAAGGTCAAAAGCCTCCGAGACATCTTCAGCGAATACGGTCTGATCCGCTATCGCGTGCTCATAGAGGTGCGCTGGTTGCAGTTCCTGGCCGATGAGCCTGAGGTCGCCGAACTTGGCCCGTTGTCGTCGGTGATGAAGGACGTACTGAACGGCATCGTTGACGACTTTTCTCCCGACGATGCGGAACGAGTCAAGAAGATCGAGGCGACCACCAACCACGATGTCAAGGCGGTGGAGTATTACATTCGCGAGAAACTCGGCGACGGACCGGAGACACAACCGCTCAAGGACTTCCTCCACTTCAGCTGCACCTCGGAGGACATCAATAACCTCTCCTATGCGCTGATGATGCGCTCAGCCCGCAGTGAAGTGCTGGCGCCGCAGATGCGGGATCTGCGCAACAAACTCAAGGGTATGGCGCACGATCATGCCGACGTGGCGATGCTGTCGCGCACCCACGGTCAGACCGCCAGTCCCACGACCATGGGCAAGGAACTGGCGAACGTCGTTGCGCGCCTCGAGCGTATCGAGAAACAGCTGGCCGAGGTCGAGATTCTCGGCAAGTTCAACGGCGCGGTCGGCAACTACAATGCACACGCCGTCACATACCCTGACATCGACTGGCCGTCGCTGAGTCATCGTTATATCGAGTCACTGGGGCTGCAGCCGAATCCGTACACCACCCAGATTGAACCGCACGACTGGACCGCCGAGTTCTGTCATGTACTCGTGCGGTACAACACGGTGCTCATCGATTTCTCTCGGGATACCTGGGGGTACATTTCGCTTGGCTACTTCAAACAACGAGTCGCGAAAGACGAGGTCGGTTCGTCAACCATGCCGCACAAGGTCAATCCGATCGACTTTGAGAATGCCGAAGGCAACCTCGGCATGGCCAACGCCCTGTTGAGCCATTTCGCCGAGAAACTGCCGATATCGCGCTGGCAACGCGACCTGACGGACTCGACGGTCCAGCGCAACCTGGGTGTCGCAGCGGCGTATCTCGTTATTGCCCTGCAATCGCTGCTCAAAGGCGTCGGCAAATTGCAGATCAACGAAGCAGCCATCCACGCCGACGTATCGGAAGCATGGGAAGTCCTCGCGGAGGCAGTACAGACCGTCATGCGCCGCTACGGCATCCCCAATCCATACGAGAAACTCAAGGCGCTGACTCGCGGTCAAGCCGTCAGCAAGGAAATCCTGCTCGAGTTCATCGAGACACTGGAAATTCCGGATGCCGAGAAGAAACGTCTGCTCAAACTGACGCCCGAGACCTATATCGGTCTCGCCGCTCAACAGGCACGCGACATCTGATAAGCCGCGATGATGAAACTCCCTGGCACCCTGACCGCCGAGAGTTTTGTCGCTCGCTACTGGCAGGACGATCACCTGTTCATGCCGCAGGCGCTGCCGCATGTACGCCCTTCCATATCTCGCAATGAACTCGGCTGGCTTGCGACGCTCGACGATGTCGAATCACGGCTTGTCTTTACCGAGCGCGGCAAAGAGCGTACACGCTACGTTGCGGAGACCGGTCCATTCGACGCCGACTACCTCGCCGCCCTGCCGAGGCGCGACTGGACGTTGCTCGTACATGATGTCGAGAAGCACTTGCCGGCAATGCGCAAGCTGTTTGCCTATGTGCCATTCGTTCCCGAATGGCGCATTGACGACCTGATGGTCAGCTTCGCTGCACCAGGTGGTGGGGTTGGTCCGCACCGGGATAACTACGATGTCTTCTTGTGCCAGGGCGTCGGCGTGCGCGAATGGCGCGTCAGCAGCGAGGACATCACCCACGACCCGGCTGCCAGCGATGACCTGGCACTCACCGAGGAATTTGCGGGCGAACGGTATGAAGCACGAGAAGGTGATGTCCTCTACTTACCGCCCGGTGTCGTGCATTGGGGTACTGCGCACAGAGCCTGCGTAACCTACTCGATCGGAATGCGCGCGCCGCAGTTGTCCGACCTTGGTGACGAGCTTCCGGATGCAGCGGGTGAAAATCCGTTCTACACCGATAAAGACCTGGGTGTTAACGAAAGCACCACCGGCTACATTGCCCCGGCTTCGGTGCGGCGTGCGATGCACCTGTTGCAGTCCGATAAGGATAGCTTTGAGCGCACAGCCCTGGCCCTGGGACGGTTTGCAACCGAGACCAAGGACTGGATCACGCCGGAGACCTTGTCGGACGACGAGGCGGCGAGCGTGCTCACTGCATTGAAACGCGGCGCAAAGCTGAACATTCACGGCATGGCCCGGATCGCTTTTGACGATCGCAACCTGTACGTCAACGGCCGCTCCATGGCGCTTCCTGCCAATGCTCGCGCGTGGATAGCGGAAACTTGCGCAAGACGACGGTATTCGGGGCAAGCGCGGACGGTCGACCGATGGCAGGACTGCCTCACATGGATGCTGAAAAAGGGCGCCTTCGAGATACCTGAGGAAATCTGACCATATGTGAAGTGCCGGGCGGCTGGGACAATACGGCCAAGGGCCATGAAAGTCAGATTTCACGCGGGATGCGAATGGCTTTCAACTGGGAAACATCGGCCAAAACGTGACGCAGTTGGCACTGCGAATCGCCTGTCGCCGGTAATATTATCAGCCTATGGAACAGGCACGGCAAAAAGGCAAGCGCTGGGTGATCTCGACCCGCGAGGAAATGCGTGAAGCGGCTATCGAGGTTGTGCGCGAGGCCTCACGCAAAGTATCGATCTTTACGCACGATCTTGAACCGGGCATTTACGACAATCCCGAGTTCCTCGAAATCATCAAGCGGCTCGTCCTTTCGCAGACCTATGCACGCATTCGCGTCTTGATCGCGGACCCAAGCCGGGCAGTGAAGAACGGCAATAACTTCGTGCACCTCGGACGTCGCCTGAATACGTACATTGAGTTCCGCCACGTACGAGATGACCTGCGCACGCACGCCGAAGCGTTCTGCATCGCAGACGAAACCTCGCTGGTCTATCGCCTGCAAGCCAATCGTTGGGAAGGCATTGCCGATACCTATGAACCTGCCGTTGCCAAGCTCTACAGCAAGATGTTCGATGAAATCTGGTTGGCCAGCGAAGTCGAAACGGAATTTCGCCAGCTCGGTATATAAGAAAACCCGTGGCCGCCCGCGAGTTGGGCAAGAAAAGGACAAGGATGTATCCAACTGACCTGACCGTCGCCGCTGTGGTTAAGCATGACGATAAATACCTGCTTGTCGAGGAGTACGCGATTGGTCAGCGTGTGTTCGGCCAGCCAGGTGGGCATTTAGAGGCTGACGAGTCACCCGAGCAAGCCGTCGTTCGCGAAGTGTTCGAAGAGACGGGCTGCACGATCGAATGCGAGGACATGATCGGTGTCTATCTCTGGATCCATCCGCAAACCCGACAGCAATTCCTGCGCATCGTCTACGCGGCGAAGTACATCAGTTGCGATGAGTCGCTCGCCCTTGACGACGGCATCATCTCGCGTCGCTGGATGTCCCTGCAGGATCTCAGGGATCGCAAGGCCGTGCTCCGCTCACCGGCCGTGTTGCGTTGCGTGGAGGATTACATTGCAGGGCAACGACAGTCGGATGCATTGCTGACGGAAATGCTCCCGTTACAACAGAACGTCCACAAAATCCTCGCGACGGCCGACCTCGTCTGATTCCACGCACATCCTTTGCCCTGCCGTGGAGTGATTGACTAACCGACAATCACCGATAGGCCGCCACCCCAGTCGCTGCTGCTCTCGGTGAATCCGGTGAACACGTAAAGTTGTAGCGTCCAACTGTCGTTGAGTCTCCTCGCGAAGGTCGCCGTCAACTCCGAGATCGCATCGCTGTCCGGTATGGCTGACTCGCGATAGTCATAGAACAGGCCGAAACTACTACGGTCGCCTGGGTAATAAGACCCACCAATCGACGCGATCGGGACATCCTGCAGGTCGACTCCTTCCGGAGCGCCGCGAAACTTGTAACCAATCGAACCGAGCAATGTGAACTGCTCAAAGAATTTGTAGAAATCCGCGCGGAAGGTGATGTCTTGCTCGCCGGTACCGAGTCCCTTATCAACGTCTGCCGTTCCAAATTTGATCCTGGCAGACAGGTCGAGCGCGAGACCCAGTTCGTCGCTGTACGCAACGTCATAGACTGTAATGCCGGCGATAATGTCGCCCAGGCCACTTTCCGTCACTGTCTCACCGCTGTCCAAATCGTCACCTGCGCTACCGGCCGGTCCGCGAACGCTGAGATACGGCACAGCCACATCCAGTGCGACACGGGGAAAATTCAGGGTCACACCGACAGGAATATAAATCTCCTCGATGTCGTCGTCGCCCCCATACGTTCCGGTCGAGTACTCGAGGCCCGACGACCAGACGGTTGCCATAGCGCTGTCGTCGGCAGCGGCACTCGCGAACACCAAACAGGCTGCCGTCACGGAGACGGCAGCAACGCTTCTCCTGCTCACTTGCCAGTCTCGCCGTCCTGCGGCGGTTCATTGATTTCCTTACCTTGCTCTTTGGCCCGCTTTTGCATTTCTTCGCGGTGCTGGGCCATGAGGCGATTACGTGATTCCGGATCCGATTCGGTCAGGCGCAGTTGCTCGCGGTACCGATTTCTTTCCTGCTCGCTCATGAACTCACCACCGTAGATGCCCTGTGCTTCTTGCGGGGCATTATCGGGCGCATTGGTGCGATCCTGGTCTCGAACTTGATCGCGGTCCTGTGAAGGATGCTCGACGCGGTCACGATCACGCATGCGATCGCGATCGAAATCCCGCTGGCCACGCTCGACCTGGGCGCGCTCAGGTGGCGACGCCCCGCCCTTTCCCTGTCGGCCCTGGGCCGCGGCTGTGCCGGCAGTTAATGCGAGTGCGGCGGTCGCAAGGATGGCAATAATAGTCCGGGTTTTCACGGCGATTCTCCTCTGGAATATGTTCACTCTGAAAACGCCGTGCAGCCACGCATAGTTGACAAGGGACGTATCCGTACTTGTACGTATTCGCGTATTTGTAGTGACAGGACTTGCCATGCGCGTAAAATGCGCGCGCTATGACCAAGCGCGTAATTCTCGGCCTTTCAGGCGGCGTCGACTCGGCAGTCGCCGCCCTGCTCCTGAAAGATGAAGGCTATGACGTCCATGCCCTGCACATGACCAACTGGGAGGACGACGACGGCTATTGCACCGCGGCAGCCGATCTGCAGGATGCGCGGCGCGTCTGCGAGCAACTCGATATCCCGTTGCATCACGCGAACTTTGCCAAACAGTATCGTGATCAGGTGTTCGAGTACTTCCTCGACGAGTACCGCAAAGGACGTACGCCCAATCCCGACGTTCTCTGTAACCGCGAAATCAAGTTCGGCGTCTTCCGCGACCACGCGAAACGACTCGGTGGCGACTTGCTGGCCACCGGGCACTACGCACGCTCTGGAATCGTCGACGGCCACGGCGCATTGTTCAAAGGCAAAGACCCGGGCAAGGACCAGAGTTACTTCCTGCACGCAGTAAGCGCCGAAGCCCTGGCCGAGACAATCTTTCCGCTGGGCGAACTTGTCAAAGGTGAGGTTCGGCAAATCGCACGTGATCGTGGCCTGGCTATTCACGACAAGAAGGACTCGACCGGCATCTGTTTCATTGGCGAACGCCCGTTCCGTGAATTCCTGAGCACTTATATTCCTGCCAACCCGGGCCCGATGCGAACGCCCGGCGGTGAGATCATGGGTGAACACCAGGGCCTCATGTACTACACGCTCGGCCAACGCCAGGGGCTCATGATCGGCGGACGCCGCGATCGCAGCGAAGAACCCTGGTATGTCGTCGGCAAGGATCTCGACGACAACGCGCTAATCGTCGCCCAGGGCGAACACGAACTGCTTTTCAGCGACGGCCTGACTGCAACCGATGCGAGCTGGATTGGCAAGGCACCTCGGGGGCTAGATACCGGGCTGCGATGCAAGGCCAAGGTTCGATACCGCCAGGCCGACCAGGACTGCGTCGTGACGACGCTGGACGTCGATCGACTCGATGTTCGCTTCGATGAGCGGCAGAAGGCCGTGGCGCCGGGGCAGTTCGTTGTCTTTTACGACGGGGACCAGTGCCTGGGCGGGGCAGTGATCGACGATATCGGGTAAGCAAGCGTCCGGCCCTTTCGCTATAATGCGCACCCTTGCGGCCGGCTGGCCGCCCGATCAACCCCGGAGATTCGAACATGACGGACAGCTTCGGCGCGCGTTCAGCGCTTGAGGTCGGCGGAAATGAGTACCAGGTTTTCCGCCTCGACGCAGTCAAGGAAGGTCACGTAGACCGCCTCCCCTATTCACTGAAGATCTTGCTGGAAAACCTGCTTCGCCATGAAGATGGTCGCGATGTAACTCGCGACGACATCCTCGCTCTCGCGAACTGGGATCCGAAAGCGGATCCGAGCACCGAGATTTCATTCACGCCGGCTCGCGTGGTGCTGCAGGACTTTACGGGCGTACCGGCCGTTGTCGATCTTGCCGCCATGCGCGATGCCGTCGTCAAGCTGGGCGGCTCGGCTGAAGACATCAATCCGCTGTCGCCCGCCGAACTCGTTATCGACCACTCCGTTCAGATCGACCATTACGGCGCGGCAAACGCCCTCGACCTCAATACCAAGATCGAGTTCCAGCGCAACAAGGAGCGCTACTCGTTCCTCAAATGGGGCAAGCAGGCATTCGATAACTTCAGTGTCGTTCCGCCGAACACCGGCATTGTGCATCAGGTCAACCTCGAGTATTTGAGCCGCGTCGTGTTCGACGTGGAAAAAGACGGCGTACGTAGCGCCTACCCGGACACGGTTGTCGGCACAGACTCGCACACGACGATGATCAACGGCATTGGCATACTTGGCTGGGGCGTCGGCGGTATCGAAGCTGAGGCTGCGATGCTCGGCCAGCCAATCACGATGCTGATCCCGCACGTCGTCGGCTTCAAGCTCACTGGCAAGCTTAAGGAAGGCACGACTGCGACTGACCTCGTGCTGACCTGCACCGAGATGCTGCGCAACAAGGGCGTCGTCGGCAAGTTCGTCGAGTTCTTCGGCGACGGGCTGGCACAGATGCCGCTCGCCGATCGCGCGACGCTCGGCAATATGGCCCCCGAATTCGGCTCGACCTGCGGCATATTTCCGATCGACGGCGAGACAATTCGCTACATGAAACTCTCGGGTCGCGACGAGCAACAGTGCCAACTGGTTGAAGCCTACGCTAAAGCACAAGGAATGTGGCGCGAAGACGGTCAGCCCGATGCGCTGTACACCGACGTTCTCGAGCTCAACCTCGGCGATGTCGAGCCCAGCATTGCCGGCCCGAAGCGCCCGCAGGATCGGATTGCACTGAGCGCTGCGGCAACGTCTTACGAGAAGATCCTGGCGGACACCGTGGCCAAGCGTGCATCAGGCGGCAGCGGCGTGGCAAACCTCGACGGCGAAGATGTCACGATCGACGACGGCTCAATCCTGATCGCCGCCATCACGAGTTGCACGAACACATCGAACCCGGCGGTGATGATCGCAGCTGGCCTCGTCGCTCGTAATGCGGCGGCGAAAGGCCTCAAGGCCAAGCCCTGGGTCAAGACCAGCCTGGCACCCGGGTCGCGCGTCGTCTCCGACTACCTCGAGAAAGCCGAACTCATCGACGACCTCGAGAAAGTCGGCTTCTTCACGGTGGGTTATGGCTGTACCACCTGTATTGGCAACTCCGGGCCACTGAAGCCGGAGATTGCTGATGCCGTTACCGGTAACGATATTGTCGGCACGAGCGTCTTGTCCGGCAACCGCAATTTCGAGGGTCGCATCCACCCGCTTGTGCAGCACAACTTCCTGGCGTCGCCGCCACTGGTCGTTGCCTACGCGCTCGCGGGAAATATGAACGTCGACCTGTTCAAGGACCCCCTTGGGCAGGACCAGGACGGTAACGACGTCTACATGAAGGACATCTGGCCGCCTCAGCAGGAAATCTACGATGCCGTCAGCGCGAACATCGACTCCGAGATGTTCAAGTCAAGCTACGGCAAGGTCTTTGAAGGTGACGAAAACTGGAAGCGCGTTGATTCGACGACGGGCGACATTTACCAGTGGGATCCCGACTCGACTTACGTACGTAACCCGCCCTACTTCGAGGGCATGTCCAAGGACGCTGCAGCGGTTACGGATATCGAGGGCGCGCGCGTTCTCGCGCTGCTCGGCGACTCGGTCACGACCGATCACATCTCACCGGCCGGCAGCATCGCCAAGGACAGCCCGGCCGCGCAGTATCTCGAGGCAAACAGCGTCAAGCCGTCGGACTTCAATTCCTACGGCTCACGTCGCGGCAATCACGAAGTCATGATGCGTGGCACGTTCGCGAATATCCGCCTGCGCAACCAACTCGCGCCGGGCACCGAGGGTGGCTGGACCTGCTTCCAGCCGGGCGGCGAACAGATGTCGATTTTCGATGCGTCGATGAAGTACCAGGCAGAAGGCACACCCCTGATCGTCATCGCCGGTAGCGAATACGGCACGGGCTCCTCCCGTGACTGGGCTGCGAAAGGAACACTCCTGCTCGGCGTCAGAGCCGTCATCGCGAAGAGCTTCGAGCGTATTCATCGTTCGAACCTGATCGGTATGGGCGTACTGCCACTGCAATTCCTTGACGGCCAGAATGCCGAGTCACTGGAACTCACAGGCAGCGAGACTTTCGATATCAAGGGTCAGACAGATCCGAATGCGAAGACTGTCAAAGTCACTGCCACGTCAGCCGGCGGTCACACGACGACGTTCGAGGCGTTGGTGCGCATCGACACGCCGAAGGAACGTGACTATTACGAAAATGGCGGCATCCTGCACTACGTGCTGCGACAACTCGCCGCCTGAACATGGCAGTAAGCAGTGACATCCCGGATGCGCTAATCGCAGCGCTCCGGGACGCACGTCACATATGTATCCTGACCGGCGCGGGCGTGTCCGCTGAAAGCGGTGTACCCACATTTCGAGAAGCCCAGGACGGCCTTTGGGCCAAGTACGATCCGCAAGACCTTGCAACGCCTGAGGCTTTTGTCGCTGACCCGGTCCTTATCTGGCGATGGTATCGATGGCGCCGAGAGACTGTCGCCGCGGTGGAGCCGAATCCGGGACACCATGCTATCGCCCGGCTTGCCAATCTCGTGTCGGAACTGACGCTGGTAACACAGAACGTCGACAACCTCCACCAGAGAGCGGGCAGCCACAACGTCATCGAGTTTCACGGCAACATCTTCGAGGACCGCTGCTTTGCAGACGGATCCCTGCAGAACGGGCATGACAATGAAGCCGTTCCGGTATGCGCAGACTGCGGCAGTAATTTGCGACCCGGTGTCGTCTGGTTCGGGGAGGCCATCCCTGAGCGGGCACTGAACGAATCAGGCGCCGCTGCGGTCGATTGCGATGTCTTTCTTTCGATCGGCACGTCGTCACTGGTCTATCCAGCGGCGGGCCTCGCCGACCTCGCAAGACAAAACGGCGCGCTCGTTGCCGAGATCAACCCGAACCCGACGATGAACGCTGCCAACTACGATTTCGCCATTGCCGGTAACTCGGGGGTTGTGTTGCCGGAACTGGTAAACTGTCTGGCCCTCTAAATAGGGTGCCAGTCACCTTATTTCGTTTCTAAATAGGGTGACTGGCACCCAATAACCTGTCGAGTACCAAAGCAATGGAACGATCAGCGGCAAACATCCTGTCAACAGGAAAGTGGACCAAGGTGACGGCCTGGGCCCTGGCGGTAGTTCTCCTCCTGATGTTCATCATCGGCTTCTGGGCTTCACGTGAACCCGATACCTTCTGGGTGCAGCGCTCTGCTGACCAGGAGAATGCGATCGTCGGCTACGCGACCGTGGATACGTTGATTCGTGTGGCGGAAACCCTGCTCGAGAAGAACGCCGGTTACCTGACCAATGACAAGCTGCCGCCATTCGTGGTCCTCGATAACATTCCGAGTTGGGAGCTCGGGGTGGTGAACCAGATGCGCGACCTGGGCCGCGTCATGCGGGATGACTACACGCGCAGCCAATCGCAATCCAAAGAAGACCCGGATGTCGCCGAGGGCTCTCCGAAATTCTTCTACGACAACAACTCCTGGGTGTTTCCCACCACGGAATCAGAGTATCGCGAAGGCATCACGGCATTCGCGCTTTACCGTGATCGTCTTGCCGCAGGCGACCCGGACACAGTCTTCTATGCTCGCGCCGACAACTTGCGCGAATGGCTGTCGCAGGTCGAAAAACGCCTCGGCAGTCTGACACGCCGTCTTGGCAATAGTGTCGCTCGCACACGGATAAACGACGACCTGGCTGGCGACTCCGCGGCAGAAGCGTCCGGCTCACAGCCGGATACAGTGGACGTGCGTACGTCGTGGTGGAAGACCGACAATATCTTCTTCGAAGCACGCGGCACGGCCTGGGCACTGGTACATTTCTTCCGGGCAGCGGAATTCGATTTCGCGCACGTCTTGCAGGACAAGAACGCCGAAGCCAGCGTTCGCCAGATTATTCGCGAACTCGAGGACAGCCTCACCCCAATGCGCTCGCCAATGATCCTGAATGGTGGCGGCTACGGACTTACGGCCAATCACTCTTTGGTCATGGCCAACTACCTGGCAAGGGCGAATGCGGCTGTTATCAATTTAAGAGAGTTGCTCGACCAGGGATAGTAGTGCACTATCTTTCGCGTATTCGAAAGGTGAACTCGCAGTGAATCTCACTGCGTCTTAATCGGGAAGACGGTGCGTCTCATAGACAATTCCGTCACTGCCCCCGCAACGGTAAATGAGTTCGTCGATCATCGAGCCACTGCGCACATCGCGTGGGAAGGCGATCGACAAGGCAACAGCCACTCATGAGTCCGGAGACCGGCCCTTCGAGAAACCCACTTTCGATCGCGTCGGGGAAGGCGCGGGGGAGAGACAATGAAATTCCACTCCGTCCTACTGGCCGCCTCCGCCGCGGTTTTTTTTGCTGCGCCAACGTTCGCTGATTCCAATGTCGTCCCCGACGACCAGATCATCGTCACAGGTTCGCGCACACCTGTTGCGGCAGGCGATATCGGCAGTGCCGTAACCATTCTGACCCGGGACGACATCGAGCGCCGGCAGGTACGTTACGTCTCCGACCTGCTCCGCACGGTACCAGGCTTTGCCGTCAGCCACGCCGGCGTCGTCGGCTCACAAACACAGGTACGGGTACGCGGCTCGGAAGCCAATCACGTCCTGGTTCTTATCGATGGCGTGCGTGCCAACGATCCTGCCTCCGGCGATGAATTTCGCTGGGAGTACCTCGGAACATCGAATATTGAGCGCATTGAAATTGTCCGCGGCCCGCAGAGCGCCCTCTGGGGCAGTGACGCGATTGGTGGCGTCGTCCATATCATCACGCGTTCGAACAATGCACCAGGCATTGGCGGCTACCTCGAGAGTGGCTCACAGAACACCTTTAACGGTGCGTTAAACGGCAGTCTTGGTGGCGACAAATGGTCGGCCGGACTCGGGATCGAACAACTGACGACGGACGGCAGCAATATCTCGCGTACCGGCTCTGAAGATGATGATGCGGAAATGACGACTGCGTCCCTCAATGTCCGATTCACCCCAGCCGACTCGGTCTCGCTGCGTTTCGACGCGCGCTCGGTCGACGCGTACTCGCAATACGATGCGGTCGACTTTTTCACCACAGGCTTACCTGCCGACTCCGATGTGGCGACAGACACGACACAGCACACCGCGAACCTCGGAGCGACGCTCGGCTCGGACGACAGCCGCGTGCGCCATCACCTGAGCGCGCGCTATTTCGACAGTGACAATCGCAACCTCGTGGACGGTAGCGAAGACTCATCGACCGGTTCCAGGCGCGTGACCTTCGGTTACCAGGCCGATATCGCTGTCGGCGAGAACATGCTTGCCCTGGCTCTCGAACACGAAGATACGCAGTTTGAACAACGCGGTGCCGTGAACTTCGGAGACCCGAACCAGGACCAGGAGATGGACGTCACGAGTGTCATCGCGGACTTCCAGGGCCGATCGGCCGATAGCGTTACCTGGCTGCTCTCCGCTCGCTACGACAACAACAGCGATTTCGACGATATCGTCACGGGTCGTACCTCGGCTGCATGGGAGGTAACCGGGAATACGACATTGCGAGCCAATATCGGTACGGGCCAGAAGGCACCGACGTTCATAGAACGGTTCGGCTATATTCCAGGACAATTTGTCGGCAACCCGGACCTGAAACCGGAGCGATCCGTGTCCTACGATATCGGTCTCGACCAGCGCCTTACGGATTCGGCCAGTATCCAGGTGGCGGTTTTCAAACAGACAGTCGAGGACGAGATCGATGGGTTTGTCTTCGACCCGAGTACTTCCCTGTTCACGGCCGAAAATCTCGACACAACGAGCAGACGCAATGGCCTCGAATTCGGCGCTCGCTGGACAGCATCCGAGTCCCTGGACCTGTCCATGAATTACACATATACCGATTCAACCGAGAATGGTTCGAGTGAACTGCGACGCCCTCGCCACTCAGGCAACGTCACCGTTGACTACAATTTCCTGGATGCACGTGCCAGGCTGACGCTCGCTGCCGACTACGGCGGCACCCGCCAGGACGTTTATTTTCCGCCGTGGCCGGAGCCATCGGAGATTGTCACGCTGGATAACTACTGGCTGCTCGACCTGACGGCCCAATACCAGGCGACAGACGCGATCAAGCTGTTTGCACGCGCCAGTAATCTTCTTGACGCCGAGTATGAGCAGGTCTACGGCTACAACACGCCGGGGCGCGCTGTTTACGCCGGCGCAGAAGTCGGATTTGGTGAATAGGCGTTACGCAGCGGGTCGCTTCTTGTCGGAGATCACGAGTCCCGCTAACAACGCGACGGCCGCCATGCTCCATACGATTACAGCACCGGTTGGCAGGTCGAACATCACCGACAGCAGGATACCGGCCAGGTAGGACACACCGCCGATCAGGTACCCGGCAATGAGTCGATTCCCGCGCTTGATCCCTACGGTCGCGAGCGCGGGAATTATCAGGCTGGCGAACACGAGGTAAATGCCGACGATCTGCACCGAAGCGGTAACCACGACGGCAAAGGCCAGGTAGAAACTCAGCGCGCCAAAACGCGGCCTCAGGACGAACCAGGCGGCGAGCACGACGGCATACAGCAATCCAATCGGGACCAGCGACGGCCAGGTCTGCCAGAGTATCTGGCCAACCAGCAGCTCTTTGAGGTGTTCACTGCCGTGCGGGTTGCCGGCGAGCAAAAGGATGCCGCCGGTCGCGGCCAAGATGAACAAGACGCCAATCAACGGTTCCTGGATGGCCGGCCAGCGCTTCTCGGTCCAGTGCAGGCCAATCGCAGCGATCAGCGCCGCGCTGACGGCGGCGATCTGGACCTGGACCCCTTGCGGGTCCCACTCCAGGGCATAGGCTGCGATCACACCAAGCCCGGCAACCTGTGCGATTGCCAGGTCAATGAAGATGATGCCGCGCTTCAGTACTTCCTGCCCAAGAGGCACGTGCGTGCTCAGAACAATAAGACCGGCGACGAGCGCCGGTCCGATTATGGTCCAGTCCAGGAGATCAGCCATCCGTCATGACTCCGTTCAGGCGTGCAAGGATGTCGTCGAACAGCGCGTACAGATCGGTCGCCGCATCGGTCCCTCCGACGGTAAGGGGCAGGACTATCGCCGAGATCCCGGTTCGTTCGGATAGCCACTCGGAGGGTTTGGCGTGCTGATACGGTGCCCGAATAATGGCATCGGCGCCGCCGTCGCTGAATTCCGACGTGAGCTTGCCCAGGTGCGCTGCGGTCGGCGGCAGCCCCGGGATGGCCTCGAGATTGGCAACCTCCTCTATTCCGAGCCAGTCAAACAGGTAGACCCAGGACCGGTGATGGGTGATCGCCCTCTTGCCCTTGAGATCAACTGCCTGCTCCTCCCACCGCTCGATCGCAGCGCTCCACGAGATGATAAATTGCTCTAAGTTTGATTTATAACTTTTTGAATTATCTATATCTATTTCTTGCATACGCTTGCCAAGTTCCCGCGCGACAACCTCGATATTGTACGGGTTCGTCTGGATGTGCGGGTTGCCCTGCGGGTGGATATCGCCTTGGGCCC
This sequence comes from uncultured Woeseiaceae bacterium, assembly GCA_964557165.1. Classification (GTDB taxonomy): domain Bacteria; phylum Pseudomonadota; class Gammaproteobacteria; order Steroidobacterales; family Woeseiaceae; genus UBA1847. Next base: position 4,929 of record CAZKZE010000010.1, on the reverse strand, counting down.
GGTCGAGATCGCCGGTGATACCCAGCCGAACGACGAAGCTACTGGCTTCCATATAGCCCAAGGTACCCGGCATAACGCTGCGGTTGTTGGCTTTTTGCAAGAGCGCGGGCAGCCAGCCGATCTCGAGCTGCGCCCCGCTGCAGATCACGATATCTGCTTGCCGTACCTTGGCGATGAGGCTCGGACGCGCCTGGATATAGTGTGGGTCCTGCAAGGCCGTAGTCGCGCTATAGGCCTCAACGTTGTCGCCGCCAATTTCCTCGGCCAGCGCCGCCCATTCGGGCTCGCAAGCAAATACATTGAGTTCTGCACTGGCCACGACGGGCACGGCCACCAGGATTGCGACGAGTATGGTTCTTTGTAGGTGTCTGTACATGCTATCGCTCCTAGAAATCGTGCGCGCCATGGGCGCCAATGCTGTGGATGTACTGGAGACCCCACTCGTTACTGGTGTCCGTCCCATCATCGGTACGCCCAAGCTGCAGTCGCAATCGGCTGAACTCGCTGTTCGACCAGTCCACCATTAGCGTAAATCGACGTGGATCGTCGGCATCTGCGTCCAGCTGCAACGCGTCAGCGCGTGCACCAAAGCGCCAGCGTTGTACTGGCTGGAAGACGGCCTGCGCGTACCAACCCGTATCGGTAACGGTGTCACTGCGTTCGAAGTACTCAGTCTGAAATACGAAGTTCTTCTGCTTCCAGTTACCCTGCGGCGCCCATTTCCAGACGAAGTGCGCTATGGAAATGCTGCTCGAATCATCGGGCTCAAGGTAAGAAGCACCAGCAAGCCAGCTACTACTGGTTCCAAGGTCGCCGCCAACGTTGGCAAACAGGCTACGCGAATTCAGGCCGGACGAACCGCCATCTCCCTGCAGTACCTCGCCACCCAGCTCCATGTAGACGTCGGTCGGCGCCAGCCAGCGCAGCTGCACGCCGCCGTCGAAATAGCGCCTGTCCATAAATACCTGGTACGGCAGCGGTTGATCGGCGAAATCCCATTGGTGGGAGTGCTTCTCGTTGAGATAGCCGACACCGGACGCAAAGCGCCCGAAGCGTGCACCAAAGCCGGCCGGCAACGCCGTAGCCTCCACCCAGGATTCCTCGATTTCGATCACAGATTCGCCGTCCTCGAGCGCGATCGCCGCTGTCAGCCACGCCCTGAACTTGTCGTCGACATTGGCCTGCATAATCACCTCGGTCTCACCGAGAACGTAGCCCTCCTCTTCGCCGTCCAACGCGTCGGTCTGGCGAACCTGCCCCTGGAAGACCACGCCGATGGCGGGGTTAAACGCCGAACTGGCAGCACCGGTGCTGGGCGCTGTGGCGACGGTCACTTGTTGAGCGGCATAGTTGGCCTGCGAGGCATTCTGCTCGGCTACGGCCAGGCGGCGCTCGAGCTCTGCGATACGGCTGTCATAGTCTGCACGCAGCTCCGCGACAGCCGCGCGCAAAGCCTCGATATCGTCATCCTGAGCCTGGGCGGCCGCAGGTACGGTAAATGCGAGCAGCAGGAATGCGCTCGCCGGGAATATAGTGCGCATGGCACGTCCTCCTAAATTCAAAGAAAACCGGTTACTGGGAAATCAATGAATGACGGGAGGACCCCGCTGATGAACAGAGGTTGCCAGTTGCGGCGCGTGCCAAACCGAGGCTGCTGAAAGTACGCGTGAGTCGAGCACCGGAAGCACGCCGTGTTCATGGCGTGCATCCAGAGCATCGGAAGAGTCGTTATAAGTGATGCAGAGTTCGCACTCTGCCGTATCGCCCGACCCGTGAGTCGCCGCATGTACGGCCACACTCGCATGCCCAACGAGAAGCGCAAGGAGGATGGCCAGGCTAATGCTGTGTGTGGTAAAGCGCATACAGATTCGGACAAACGTTCAGAAGAATTGTTCAAGCTTGCTTAGTATATCCCTAACCACGCAGGAATACGCTTCCAGGAACTGTTGAGGTCCTTGTCCAGCTTGCGGTAGCCGGGTTCGAAACGGCCGACGAGGCGCCAGAAACGCTGTGAGTGATTCATATGCCGCGCATGGCACAGTTCGTGGACCATGACGTAGCGCAGGTGCCTGGGGTCAAGAAACATCAGGCAGTAATTGAGGCTGATCGTGCCCGTACTCGAATGGCTACCCCAACAAGTTCGCTGTCCGCGCACATGCATCTTCTTGAACGGGTTGTCTGTCAACGTTGACAGGGAACGCAACTGCGGCAGGAACTCCTTTTTGCCCAGCGCGATCAGCCACCGTTTGAGTGCCGCGATACAGAGCTTCTCGTCATCGGTGTGCCCCGCCAGGATGAGTGTGTTGCCGCGCACCCGGTACCGGACGCTCTTGCCGCCATCGTCGCGTTCGTAACGGACGCAAAACGCCCGCTCGATCCCGGGCAAATGAACGCTCGTTGGCAACGCAAAGGGTTCGGGCGGGTGATCTGCCGCGAACGACGCGCGGGCTTTGCGGATCCAGTCTGTATGGGACTCTACGAATTCCCTGACGTCGGCCGGTCGAGTTCGTTTTGGAACGACTACTTCGACGCGTCCACGTGGAAATACCTTAATCGAAAGCCGCCTGGCGCGGCCGCTCTCGCGCACAGAAAAGCCCGACATCGCGTCGGGCTCATCGTCGTCCGCAAAAAGCGGTAATTGGGTGGCAGCGCTATGCACGCCACCATTCTACGGCATATCAGGGACGATCGCCGCTGAAGCGCACTGCGTCGTCCATGCTCATCACGCCGCTAACGTCACCGACCTCAGCGGTTTCCGAGATATAAAGTTCCACTTTGCGCTCGAGCACGATTGTGCCCTCCACGCGCGACCCGGGACCGATAACAACTCGCGGCTTGCGGCTCTTTTCCTTTTTCGAACCCCAGCCACCTGGCTCTTCGACGATCAGGTCGCCTTTGACGACCGAACTGTCCGCGAGGTCGATATCGCCATTGACCGTGGACAGGTCACCACCGATCTCTGCGCCGCTCAGGTCGATCTCGCCGTTCACGTTACCGACGTTGTCAACAACGCGCGCGCCTTTCTCAATCGTAATCCGGCCGTTGACCGCCTCGATATCGCCGTCAACCGTGGCTGTCTCACCTACCCGGATGCCGCCGTTTACAGTACTCAGAGCGTCGGCTTTGGCGTTATCGCCCAGTTTAAGCCCGCCATTGACCGTGCTGGCCTTCCTGACTACCGCGCCGGCGTCGATACGAATCGTGCCATTCACGGTTTTCAGGTTGCCGGTCACGGTAGCGTCCTGCCCGACAGTGATACTGCCATTCACCGAAGTCGCGCCACCGGCTTCCTCGCCGGCCCCGATTTTCACGCTCTTGTTGATCGATGCTCCCAATGCCGGGACTGACATCAGCAGGATTAGCAAACCGATGGTAAATACGGATTTCGTCGCCAATTTGGCCATCATTTTCACACCCATAATTCCTTTTCCTGCTCATTAGATACCGCTCGCGGGGATTTGGTTGCAAAGTGGCTGCGCGACAGCGGGTCGGGTACCCTTCTGCCATGCCCATTGCCCTCGAAGCTCGCGACCTGGTCAAGAAATACCCCGGCGTAACCGCGGTCGACGGCGTCAGCTTCTCGGTGCCGGAAGGTATCTGCTTCGGACTCCTGGGCCCCAACGGGGCCGGCAAGACCACGACCGTCGAAATCATCGAGGGAGTCACCCGCTCGACCTCGGGCCAGGTCTATTACTATGGGGAGATCGCTGGCGCGAAGTTCCGCCAGGAAGCCGGCATCCAGTTCCAGAATACGGCGCTGCAGGACTACCTGACCGTGCGCGAGACCATCGAGATGTTCCGCTCGCTGTATGAACGGCAGGCCGATCTGGACGAGATAATCGAACAGTGTTCGCTTGCCGACCTGCTCGACCGCGATAATCGCAAGCTTTCGGGGGGACAGCGCCAGCGACTATTGCTCGCGGTAGCGTTGGTCAATCGCCCGAGGCTGATCTTCCTGGACGAGCCGACGACCGGCCTCGATCCGCAAGCGCGCCGGAACTTCTGGGACCTCATCCAGAACATTCGCGCCGGAGGTGCCACGATTGTCCTTACCACGCATTACATGGACGAAGCACAGATCCTCTGCGATGACATCGCGATCATGGACGCGGGCAAGATCGTCAGCCAGGGAGCGCCCGACCAGCTTCTTTTCGAAAAATACGGCGACAAGCTGATCAACCTGTCGCACGGCGAAATCCGACGACCAAACCTCGAGGACCTGTTTCTCGACCTGACCGGACACTCCCTGAGAACCTGACGATGTTCAATCGCATCTACGCTATCTTCGTCGGCCGCAATCGTGAGTTCGTGCGCGATCGTTCGTCTCTCGCCTGGAGCCTGCTGTTGCCCGTTGTATTGGTGTTCGGCTTGTCCTTCGCATTCGACGGCCAGAGAGACGAATACACAGTCGGTGTATTGCAGGCCGAGCCGGATATCGATACGGGCGCCCACCCGTTTCTCGAAACGAAGTACGTTCGATTCGTCGCCTACGACGATCTTGACGAAGCAATGCTCAAGGTCGAGCGGCATCAGCTGGACCTCCTGATCGATCTCGGACCACCCGCTCGATACTGGATTAACCCAACCGCTGCCAAAGGCTATTTCGTTGAGTTTGCCCTGTTGCAGACCGCGTCGCCGTCAAGCAATACGGTCGTCAAGGAGCAGATTGAGGGAGACCCGGTTCGCTACTCCGACTGGGTCCTTCCCGGCATCCTGGGCATGAACATGATGTTCAGCTGCCTGTTCGGGGTTGGCTATGTCATCGTCCGCTACCGCAAGAACGGCTTCCTGAAACGTTTGCGCGCAACGCCGCTGACGGCGTTCGAATTCATTACGGCGCAAGTGGCGTCGCGCATGGTCCTGATCATGCTAATCACGACATTTGTGTATACAGGAACGCATTTGCTACTCGATACACGCATGGAAGGG
>CAZKZE010000009.1:40381-52575 GCA_964557165.1 uncultured Woeseiaceae bacterium | reverse complement strand
AACCAGGCAACCATCGTGATCGTAGTAGTAGGTCACTTCGCGTTTCTTATGGAGATCTATCGCGAACTCCGCATCTTCCAACTTCTTCGCACGGCGGTACTGGGCAACCAAACGTTCAACATGATGCGCCGTGCCGTGGGTTGCGACCATCAACAAGTACTCTTCGTTCGCCTCATTCGCTACGCGTGTGATTGCACGGACCTTTGAATAGCTGATCGCACCCTCCGAGAACTTCTCACTGATCTTGGGCAGACCACCCAAAGCATGCGCCACCCGCAGGCGTTCTCTCGCCGAGTTCATGCCGAAGCCGCACTTGAAGTTGAGCCAGTGCGCACAGGACTGGAAGCCGAGGTCCTCCCAGTAACGCATCTCGTCGAACTCGCGAATCAGCTCGAGCAGGTGATGGGTTGCGGCGTAGATGTAGCCGCAGAGTTCGGTGATCTCGTCACCGAGTTTCTCGCTGTCAGAGCGCTCGAAACGGGGGTCATAGTGGACGATTGCAGACATGATTCCCTCCCTGGACATTGCATACTGTGGATACATACAGTATACTCCCAAACCACTGAAAATACTATAAAAGTCAAGCAATTAGCCGATTCTGAGGGGACAAAATGAGCACCTACAAACTTACCTACTTCGACATCGACGGCGGCCGCGCGGAGCCCGTGCGTATCGCTTTTCACGCAGCAGGAATCGAGTTCGAAGACGAACGAATTGCGTTTCCCGAGTTCATGGAGATGCGTGGCAGCACGCGTTTCAACTCGCTCCCCGTTCTCGAGGTCGACGGTACGGTCGTGACCCAAACGAATGGCATGTGTCGCTACGTTGGCAAAATGGCCGGCCTGTATCCCAAGGACGACCTGCAGGCGCTCTATTGCGATGAAGCCCTGGGTGCGATCGAGGATCTGTTGCACAAACTCGTACCGACTTTCGGACTCGAGGGCGACGCACTCAAGACCGCGCGAGAGGAACTCGTCGACGGCTGGATCACGACATTCGTGAAAGGCCTCGGTGAAATCCTTGGGCGCGGTGGCGATTACTTCGCGGACAACCGATTCACGGTCGCCGACATGAAGGTTGCGTACCTGACGCAGTGGTTTAACTCGGGCCAGCTCGACCATGTGCCAACAGATCTCGTTGAGCGCCTGGCGCCGGCACTGAATGCCCACGCCGACCGCGTCACGAACGATCCTATTGTGAAGGCGTACTACGCGGCACGGTCACAGTAAAACGAACGCCTCCGTCGACGTTGTCGGCGCTGATGTGGCCGCCGTGGCCTTCGGCGATGAGTTTCGCGACATAGAGTCCGAGGCCGAGATGGCGTGTGTTTTCGCCGCCTCGCACGGAGACCATCGAGTCGAACATCTGTGACCGCATGCGTTCCGGCAATGGCGGTCCCGGGTTTGTCACCGATACCTCGTACATGCTGTCATTGCTGGTCAGCTCGAGTTCGATCACATCGTCGACACTGCTGAAGTCGACGGCATTGTCGACAAGCTTGTCGAGCATCTGGATCAAAAGTTCCGGCGAACCATTAGCCTGTGCTTCGTCGAGATCGCTCGAAAACTCGAATGCTCTCTCCTTGTAGACATCGCGATAGGCAGAAGCCGTCGACTCGAGCACAGCGCGCAGGTCGAATCGCTCTGGTTCCGCATTCGACATCAGCTCTTCAACGCGACTCGCTTCGCTCATAGCGCTCAGGATTCGACGCAAGCGGTCGGCGCCCTCGCGCGCTCTCTCGGTGTAGCCAAGCGAAGCCTCGTTGAGTGGTTCGTGCTCCAGGTTTTCCAGTGACGACGTCACGATCGCAAGCGGTGTACGCAATTCGTGCGACAGCTTCGAAGCCAGTGACCGCAAGTACTCATTGTATTCGCCAAGTTGTTGCAGTACCCACGAGAAGCTTCGCGACAAATCTCCGACTTCATCATCGGCCAGCGCGCTTGGAAGCGCCGATGTCAGGCTCTCATTCTCCAGCGCATCTTCGGCCGCGATAGATAGTGAACGAATGCGACGCGACAGCCAGGTTGCATAACCGAGCAGGCCGCCGGCAACGACCAGCGTCGTCACAAGCGTCAGGTAGATGAGCCGTGACAGCCCTTCGTTTCTCAGGCTGAGAATCGCATCCGTGCCCTGTTGCAGAAGAACAGCGCCGAGAACCTGGTTACCGTCGACTATCGGTGCTGCGACGGCGACGATCGCAGTCCCGGTATCCTCACTGCGGAACCAGCTGCCGGACTCCTGGCCATTCAAAGCCGCGCTGACGTAAGGCTGTTGTTCGCGGCCCAACGCATCCGGTTCGGCGAACGCGGCTTCCTTACCTTGCTCGACAAGCAGGTCGTACAGGCGTCGTGCCAACCGTGAGCCTGCCTCGTCACCGCGATCTGTCTGGAGCTCACCTGCCGTCGCGATCCGCCAACCCGTCGAGTTGGTCAGAATCAAACGCATGTCGGACTGCACATGATTGGCCACGATTCGATTGAGTTCGTCGACCTCCTGCATCGTTGGCCCCGGAATGCGGCCGCTGAACGAGCTGCTGCGTGTGCCGCTCTGCTCCGGGTCGCTCGTGTTGTTGACCGATATCCCGAGGTGCGTGCCGAGCTGGCCGGCCGGGACGCGCGCCTCAACCTGGTAGCCGCCGGGAACGTCCTGCCAGTGCGCGGAAATCGTCGCCTCTGGCGCAAAACCATAAGCCGTCTGTTTGTAGCTCAGGATCTTCCCGGGCGCCTCGGCCGCGAAAGAGAAAGCCTCCTGGAGATACGGCGGGCTGCTGCTCGCAAGCGTTACGCGGTCGACATTGCGGGACGCGCCTTCAGCCATCAGCGATTGCGGCGTCGCGTACACGACGTTGCGATCGCTCACCTCAACGTACAAATAGACGGCTTGTCCGTACGACGCCAGTGCGAAGCGTATTGGTCCGTCGGAGCCACGAATCGTGCGCAGCGAGTCGGCGCTCAAGGGCCAGTCATCGAAGTAGCCGTCGATCTGCGGCTGTGTAGCGAGCTCGTGAATATACGCCTGGTCACTCGTGGCGAACGACGCGTCGTGCGGCGGGAACTCTTCGCGGTACTGGATAAGTGAATTGGCCACGGCCCTGGCCGTGCCCGCGAGCATTTGCTGTTGTCCGGCGCGCAGCGCTATCTCGGTTTCACGTATGAATTCGCAGCCGGCCCAGGGCAGCATGAGTGTCAGCAGGCTGACGAGGAGCAGCTGGCGCCGAAGGTTCATCTCACTTTAGTCGCTTAGCCAGCGATAGCCCATGCCGTAGACAGTTTCGATCGAGTCGAAGCTCGGGTCGATAGCATGAAATTTCCGGCGGATGCGCTTGATGTGCGACGTGATCGTGTTGTCGTCGAGGACCGCCTGCGCCGCGTCCATGAGCTGCTGCCGGTTCTTCACGTGACCTGGGTAACGGGCGAGTGCGTGCACCAGCCAGAACTCGGTCAAGGTCAGGCCCACAACCTGGTCCTGCCAATGGATGGACATGCGCTCGGTGTCGATCGTTAGGTCGCCACGCGTTATGTGTCCTTCGGTACCCTGCGGTTTCTGCATCGCATCCAGGCGCCGGAACAGCGCGGCGATGCGCGCCATCAGGTGCGGCAGGCTGATGTCCTTGGTCAGGTAATCGTCGGCGCCGAGACGCAAGCCCGACACGGCGTCGAATTCACTGTCGCGCGCCGTCAGGAAGATGATAGGCAAGTCGGCCGCTCGAGCACGCAGCTCGCGGCATAGCTCGAAGCCACCTTCGACATCGTCCTTGAGGTTGATGTCGATGACGACCAGATCGGGCAGGCGGCTCTCGAAGGCATCCAGCGCCGGCTGGCGCGCCTCGTAGTCGTCCACGACATAACCCTCGCGCCGGAATGCCGCCGCGTAGTTTTCCCGGATTGCCACTTCGTCTTCGACGATTGCTATTCGTTTAGCCACTTCAGTCCCCGATAAGCTCGGCCACAATTTGCCACATTCCGCCGGTGCATTGCCATGACATGGGCCGCGGTCTGGCCTTTTGCCTCGCTCTAATGATGAGCACGCCAAAGGGAGGCCGCAATGCAAATCACTAAATCTGATATTCGTTCCTGGTTCTGGGTTGTCGCGCTTGTGCTGGTACTCCAGGCCATCCCGGAAACGGCGACTGCCAGTGAAATGACGCCCAACGAGGCCCAGGCCGGCAGCCTGCTCTGGAAGATGGAGCAGGGCTACTCGACGGCCACGACACTGAATACCAAGGTCGACATGAAGATCAGCGGCCTCGTTGCGCGTGTTTCGGTCCGGCAGGAGTTTCGTAACGAAGGTTCCGACTGGGTCGAGGGTATTTACGTATTCCCGCTCCCGGACAAGGCCGCGGTGGATCAGATGCGCATGCATATCGGCGACCGCATCATCGAGGGAGAGATTCGTGAGAAGGAGCAAGCCAAGAAGGAATACGAGCAGGCCAAAAAGGCCGGCAAGAAAACGAGCCTGGTACAACAGCAGCGCGCCAACCTGTTTACAACATCGGTGGCAAACGTCGCGCCAGGTGAACTGGTGGTTGTCGAGGTCGAGTACCTGGAAGACCTTCGCTACGAAGATGGCCGTTTCAGTATCCGTTTCCCGATGACGCTGACGCCGCGCTACATCTCCGGCCAGGCATTGCCTGACAAACAAGGCAACGGCTGGTCCGCCGACACCGACCGCGTACCCGATGCGTCACTGATAACGCCGCCGCAGGTTACCGCGTCAAAGAACCACAAGATTTCGCTGACGGCAGAAGTGAATGCCGGTATGCCGCTCGAGATCATCGCGAGCCGCTACCACCCGGTCAGCGTGGCCGAATCCGGTGGCCGTTACATTGTGTCGCTCACAGATGCACAGACCATCATGGATCATGATTTCGAGCTGGTCTGGCAGCCTGTGCCTTCGGCGGAGCCAAGAGCGATGGCGTTCACCGAGACGATCGAAGGCAATCCGTATCACCTGCTCATGGTGATGCCACCCGACCAGGACGAAGCGCCACCTATCCTGATGCCAAGGGAGATAATCTTCATCGTCGACACATCCGGCTCCATGCACGGCGTGTCGATGTCGCAGGCAAAACGTGCCGTTCACCTGGCGCTCAAAGCGCTGCAGCCCGGCGATCTTTTCAATGTCATCGAGTTCGACTCGTATACGTCGGCGATGCGCCCACACAGCGTGATGGCGAGCAGCCTCAACATCGCCGAGGCACTCAGGTTTGTCGAACAACTGCAGGCTGACGGCGGCACGGAAATGCGTCCGGCTTTGAAGTTGGCGCTCGAGTCACCCGCGCAGGAATCGCACCTGCGGCAGATCATCTTTATCACCGACGGCAGTGTTGGCTACGAAGACGAAATGTTCTCGATGATCGAGCAGAAACTCGGCGCAGCTCGACTATTCACCGTGGGCATTGGCTCCGCGCCAAACAGCCTGTTCATGCGCAAGGCGGCCGAAGCCGGGCGTGGCTCGTTCACGTACATCAGCGCGTTGCATGAGGTGCGCGAGAAGATGGACTCGTTGTTCCGCAAACTCGAGAACCCGCAGGTCACGGACATCGAAGTCGAATGGCCCAGCAACGTCATCGTGGACACCTATCCGTCGGTCGTGCCCGACCTGTACCTCGGCGAGCCGGTCACCGTGAAAGCGCGCGCGTCGAACGCGTTTCGCTCGAGCGACAGTGTCCGCATCAGCGGCAACTCCGTGACCGGCGCATGGACAACGGAATTGTCGTTGAACGACCCCGTGCAAAGTGAAGGCGTTGCCGCATTGTGGGCGCGCGCGAGGATTGGAGAACTCATGGACAGCGAACGTCGTGGAGCGAATCCTGATGAGACGCGCGCCGAAATCCTTGAGACGGCCCTGACGCACCATCTCGTCAGCAAGTACACGAGCCTGATAGCCGTGGATAAGACACCCGTGCGCCCTGCAGGTGACCCCTTGTCGAGCGAGCAGGTACCGAACCTGATGCCGTACGGTCAAAGCACGAATGCCATTTTCGGATTCCCGGCAACGGCGACGAGTGCACCGGCGATGAGGATCATGGGTGCTGCATGGCTGCTGTCCGCATTACTCATGTTCGCTCTGGTACGAACGACAAGGCGGCGACCCCATGCGCGGCGTTCGTAAGGGCGGGAACTGGATCGTGGCTGCGCTCCTTTGTCTCGGCTTCTGGCAGTTCGGCCAGGGCGCGTACATTCCAGCCAAAGCCTGGCTTGCGCAGGAGCTGATGCAGCGAGCCTGGGATCGGGCGAGTGCAGGTGAGGATCGAGTGGCGCCCTGGCCCTGGGCGGATACCTGGCCGGTTGCCCGGCTAACCGCTGAGGCTCGCGGCGTCGACCTGATCGTCCTTGCCGGCGGGTCCGGCCGGACGCTCGCCTTCGGTCCGGGTCACCTGAGTGCGAGTGCGATGCCCGGAGATATCGGCAACGCGATTATCGGCGGGCACCGCGACACGCACTTCCAGTTCCTGCGAACGGTCGAGGTTGGTGACCTGCTCGGTGTCGAGCCGACGAATGGTGAGCGTCACGTCTACCAGGTTATCGGCGTCGATATCGTCGACTCACGCAAGGGGAGCCTCGTCCTCGATACGAACGACGCAATGCTCTCACTTGTGACCTGCTACCCGTTCGATGCGCTCGAGGCCGGTGGCCCGTTGCGCTACGTCGTCACAGCAAGAATGCTGTTCTAGAAGATCTCGAAGAGACCCGCGGCTCCCTGGCCCGCGCCGATGCACATCGTGACGACACCGTACTTAGCCCCGCGCCGCTTACCTTCGAGCAGCAGGTGGCCCGTGCAACGGGCGCCGGTCATGCCATAGGGATGGCCTACAGAGATGGCGCCGCCGTTGACGTTTAGTTTCGCGGGATCGATGTCGAGACGGTCGCGGCAATAGACCGCCTGGGCTGCGAAGGCCTCGTTGAGCTCCCAGATATCGATGTCGTCGACGGTCAGGCCATGGCGCTCCAGCAGGCGCGGCACGGCAAACACGGGGCCGATCCCCATTTCATCCGGGTCGCAGCCTTGCACGGCGAAACCGCGAAACGCGCCTAACGGCTCCAGACCACGTTGCTCGGCCAGTTTGCCATCCATGACCACGCACGCACTCGCGCCGTCAGAGAACTGGCTGGCGTTGCCGGCCGTAACGTACTTACCTTCTTTCACTTGCTGACCGTCCTTGAAAACGGGCTTCAGGCTGGCCAGTCCTTCCAGCGTCGTATCGGGGCGATTGCACTCGTCCCGATCGGCCGTGCGTTCTTCAGACGATTCTTCGCCCGTTTCCTTGTCGACCTTCTTCCAGGTGGTTGTCAGCGGTACGATTTCGTCGTTGAACAAGCCTGCCTCCTGCGCAGCAGCTGTGCGTTGCTGACTCAGAAGCGCGAACTCGTCCTGGCTTTCGCGGCTGACGTCATAGCGGTCCGCGACGATCTCCGCTGTTTCGATCATCGTCATCCAAAGCGCAGGCATGCGCTTAAACAGAGACTTCTCGGTTGCGTGCGACATGTTCATGTTGCCGCTGAGCTGCACGAGCGAAATCGACTCGACGCCACCGGCCGCCATTACTGGCACGCCCTCGTTGACAACGCGGCCGGCCGCGATCGCAATGGCTTGCAGGCCCGACGAACAGTAGCGGTTGACGGTCATACCACCCGTGCTGGTCGGGCAGCCCGCGGCCATCGCCGCGTTGCGACCGATGTTGAAACCGGTGGCGCCTTCCGGGTGGGCGGCGCCGAGGACCACGTCCTCGATCTCAGACGGGTCAACGCCGGCCCTGCTAATGGCGTGCTGCAGCGCATGGCCGGCCAGGGTGATTCCATGTGTGTTGTTAAACGTTCCGCGTACCGATTTGGCCATGGCGGTGCGTGCGGTGGAAACGATGACGGCGTCAGACATGCGAAGTGCTCCTGCAGCGGGTTAGGCGAACTCATAATCGTATCGCAAACTTGTGTTTCACGCTTATTACCTGTATTCGTCCCGGATGCAAACTCACGCGCCCAAGCTGACGCAGGGACCCGTAGGGCGTCACCTGATCGACATGACTGTGCCGATGCTCTTCGGCATCACGACACTGATGGCCCAGTCGTTCATCGATACCTATTTCCTCGGCCGGGTTGGTGACCGCGCGCTGGCTGCGTACAGCTTCGGCTTCCCGATTCTGATGATCGTCACGAGTGTCGCGATCGGTCTCGGTGCCGGCACCTCGTCGGTAGTTGCGCGAGCAATCGGTGCGAATGACCATCGCCGTGCGCGGCGGCTCGCTACGGACAGCCTGATCCTGTCCTTTGCGATCACAGCGGCTGTATCGATCATTGGCGTACTTACGATCGAACCCTTGTTCCGGTTGCTGGGCGCACCCGAGGACATGATCCCGATGATCCGGTCGTTCATGATGATCCTCTATGGCGGCGTGCCATTCGTCGTGGTCGGAATGGTCGGCATGAGCAGCATGCGCGCAACTGGCGATACGGTTCTGCCGAGCAAGCTCATGATCTATGGCGCGATCCTCAATGTCATTCTCGACCCGATCTTCATATTTGGCCTGGGGCCCGTTCCCGCGATGGGGCTGAACGGCGCGGCAACGGCTGGCCTGCTCGCGCGAGGCGCAATTTTCGCTGGCACGGTGTACGTGCTGTTCCGCCGGCTCGATCTGATCAGCTTCAACAAACCGCGTGGCGCCGAGCTCAAGAGCTCCTGGGCGGACATCCTGCACGTGGGTATTCCGGCAGCCGGAACGAACGCGATCGTGCCGATCGGCCTGGCCATCATTACCGCGATGATCGCGCGCTACGGACCGGAAGCCGTCGCCGGCTTCGGCGTCGCGAGCCGTGTCGAGTCGATGGTGCTGGTCCTGTACTACGCGATGTCGTCTACGATCGGACCATTTGTCGGTCAGAATCTCTCGGCGGGCAGAGAGGACCGCATACAAACGTCGCTGCGCCTTTGTGCGAGTTTCTGCGTCATGAGCGGATTAGCTATCGCGGCCGCTCTTGCGTTGCTATCGGGTGTCGTACCCTCGCTGTTCAGCGATAACCCGGCCGTCACCGATGTTACTCGCCTGTTCATGTGGATCGCGCCGATCAGCTACGGTGCCTACGGTATCGTTATGGTCGTCAATGCGGCGTTCAACGGCCTGGGCAACCCGATGCCCGGCGTCGTCATCAGCGTAACGCGCATCCTGGTGCTGTATGTACCGCTCGCGATCCTTGGCGAGCAATTGTTCGGCATCGTCGGAATCTTCGCGGCCTACGCGGTCGCCAATATCCTGTCCGGTACGCTCGGGTATTTATGGGCGAGGCGAAGTGCGCACCGGCTTTGTGAACTCGCTGAAGCTCCGCGGTGAAGCCTGGAACCAGTTTCTAGCGACAACCGATCCCCCCGCGGGGGGATGCTAATCGCGAAACCTAAAGTGAATTCTAGGAATGTCTCCGCGGTAACGTGAAGCGGCCGCTTTTCCCGATAGCGTTTACTGCGTGACTAATCCGTGACAGGCTGCTTACGGCTACAAGCAGACCTTTGAGGCAGCAGTGCAGCGCATCACCAGAGGTTATTCTGAATCGCAATCGAATTCTGTGATGTCAGATTCGCGGACGTAGAACGAAGTGTTCTTGGTAAATTCGCTGTATAAGAGCAGTTTTCGTCCATCCGGAGAGATTTCCAGTGAGACCGGGATCGCCTGCTCGCCTACCCGAGCTAATAGCAGCAGCGAAGTGCCTTCAACCCGATAAAGGAACTCGGTATTGGGCTTATCTCTACGCAAGACGTATCCAGTCCCATCGCTCTCAAAGAGCAGTGAGTCTTTGGGGCTTTGGTCGGGGTCCACACACAATGGCCATACCCCGATCAAATCCTCTTCCTCGAACGATAGGGCGAGATTCGAGCAAAACAGGGTGCAGGAAAGAGATGCGAGGACTACAGCGGTCTTCGTATGGCGTCCAACTGTGAGCTTGTGTACGAAAGCGGAGAATAGCATTCCAGATCCGATGACATGTCGCGACCGTCTGCTTTGGGTCAGTAGCCGTCATTCTACCTCAGAGCAGACGAACTTCTGCTTACGGCCAGTAGCAGTCGTTCAAAATCACCTCATCTCGGCCTCGCCTCGCGTCACTCGAACTTTGTTGCGCAGCGCCTCAACAAACCGAACATCACCCCCTTCCTCTGTTGATAATTCAACAGTGAACCAATTATCTTCACCAAAGGAATTTATCTTGTAGATCGAATCGGTCAAGTAATTGCCTTCTTCGTAAAGTTCAACACTTTCGATTTGATCAAATTCAAATTCATAGATTGCCAATTCGTCGTTCTCATCGACAAAGTAGGTAATAACGGCGCGGTCTGTCAGAATGTTTCCGCCTTCAAGGACCGACAAAAACCCATAGGAGTAAAACAATTCGATTTCGTCATCCATGTAAAGAACACCGCTGGCGATCAGCGCGTCTTTGTCCTTGATAGACACGTCGCTTCCGGACAGAACATTGGTGGACGGAACGTAGTCAGTCATAGTAAGCAAGCCAAGCGCAACTATGAGGAAGAGCAGCGCAATGGTTGGAACTCCAACGAAGTAGTACCAACGGGGAGCAGCTCGATAACTGGGATCTTCCACTTTTCTTATCTTGTGATAGGCGAACGTTCCTTGAATCGCCTTGGCGAAAAAATAGAGAAAGATAACTGACATGAGCGGGCCAGTGAGTGCACCGGTTTCCAGGAAAATGTAGGCCTTTGATATGACCCAATAGACGGTCATTGTTATTGCCGCGGCCCTTGACTGTCGGAACATGCCGAATGCGCAGGCGAAGATAATGACTATATCAACGACAAGAGCTGGGTCGTTCCAGAGCCCGAGAGTACCCTCTGCGTTCGCGCTCAGGGCATAGACAAAAATTGCTAACGTAACTACGCCAGAAATAAGGGCTGCAATTGCTCCGTTCTTGGAAGCCTTGAGCGCGAGCTCCTTATTCACTATTGGGTCTCCAGCTGTTTTCTAAGCAACGATTGAATGAATTGTTGTGTTTGCTCTTGCAAATCGAGGCTTGTGTCCTATTGCTTCTCAGCGGACTGTCGACTGTCCGCTAAGGGCCAGTAGCCGTCACTCAAAGACTATCATGCGAGTGGCTGCTTTCGAGCGTGTAGCAGTCATTCCCAATACGGTTACCTGTTAATCACCGCTGGGCATAACGGGTAAACCAAAGGGTATTTCCTCGCAGCGCCCGGGCCCAGTAGTTTTCTCCTATCCCACTATAACTATCAGGAGAATCGCGATGACCGCGACCAACGACTTTATTGCAGCAAACAAGAGTTATGCAGAAGACTTTTCGAAAGGCGGACAACCGATACCGCCCGCAAAGAAAGTAGCGGTCGTCGCCTGCATGGACGCCCGGATCGAGACGGGTCGTCTTTTGGGTCTGGAAGAAGGTGACGCCCACGTGATCCGCAACGCGGGTGGTGTGGTGACAGACGATGTCATCCGTTCGCTGGCGATATCGCAGCGGCTTTTGGGGACGACCGAAATTGTGCTTATTCACCATACGGATTGCGGCATGCTGACGTTCAAGGACGATGACATCAAAGCTCAGATCGAGGAAGAAACCGGCGTTCGCCCGTCATTTGCCCTGGAAGCATTCCCTGATCTGGAAGACGACGTTCGCCAGTCCATTCGACGTATCGAAGCGAGCCCGTTCGTACCGAATAAAGACAAGATCCGCGGATTCGTCTACGACGTCGAGACGGGTCGTCTAAATGAGGTCGCCGACCAGGAGAGGTTGTTACAAGCTTCTTAGGTAGCCGATGTGCATGCCGATACCCCGGCTCGCCATAAACGCCATGAACGCAAACCAGAGCCCGTGATTGCCAAATGGCTGAGTCACGAACCAGAGCGGCAGGAACACAGCAAAGGTCGAAATGATCATGATGTTGCGCATTTCGCGTGCGCGGGTCATGCCGACGTACACGCCGTCGTAAAGGAAGCACCAAACCGAAATCAATGGTGAGGCGATCAGCCACGGCAGGTAGATCATTGCGGTCTCACGCACTTCGGGCAGGTCGGTCAGGATGCGGATAATCAATGGGCCCGCGACCAGGTAAGCGATCGTAAAGCCGGTCGCAAAGAGCACGGACCACTTGAGCGTCAGGCGGACAGTGTGTTGCAAGGCGTTCTTGTCTTTCTGTCCGACGGCTTTGCCCACCATCGCCTCGGCGGCGTGGGCTATTCCGTC
>CAZKZE010000009.1:37894-40281 GCA_964557165.1 uncultured Woeseiaceae bacterium | reverse complement strand
GGCGCACTCCAGACGCGCACATTGAAGTAGGTCGCTGCGTGCTGCTGTGTTTCGGCATCACCGCCGAGCAGGGCGATGGCTATCTTCCCGATCGGGACCTGCAGGATCAGGATGGCGAGAGCGATACCCAGGCTTACGATCAGGGCCTGGCCGAGCGATACGCG
This sequence comes from uncultured Woeseiaceae bacterium, assembly GCA_964557165.1. GTDB lineage: Bacteria > Pseudomonadota > Gammaproteobacteria > Steroidobacterales > Woeseiaceae > UBA1847. The sequence goes on along the minus strand of CAZKZE010000009.1, from coordinate 40,117 downwards.
CAAACCATCCCAGTCTTCAGCGCCGTAACTCTGTGCCGCGATTCCGGTTGTTCCCATGCGCAGGAAGTTCATGCCGAAATAGAGGAACGTGAAAATGGTGCCGCCGATCGCGACCGCACCGAGGTACGTAGGGCTTTCGAGGTGACCGACGACGCCTGTGTCGACCATACCGAGTAGCGGCACGGAGATATTCGACAAGATCATCGGCGCGGCGATGCGCCACATGTCGCGGTTGGTGGGCAGGCGCTCGAGGCTCAAGCGCAGTTCATCCGAAGGCGTCTACGCCAGTCAGTTCCTTGCCAATGACGAGCTGGTGAACCGTCTCGGTGCCTTCGTACGTAATGACGCTTTCGAGGTTGAGCATGTGACGAATGGGCACGTACTCAGCGCTGATGCCGGCGCCACCGAGAATATCGCGGGCGTCACGCGCGATGTCGAGAGCAGCTCGACAGTTGTTCCACTTCGCCAATGACACCTGTGACGGCGAGAGTTCGCCCTTGTCCTTGATACGCCCCAGGCGCAATGACAGCAACTGCGCGGTCGTTATGCGGCGCGCCATGTCGGCCAGCCGAATTTGCATCGACTGTGTATGCGATACCGGTTTGCCAAACAGTACCCGGTCCTGAGAGTAGTTCAATGCTTCGTCAAGGCATGCTTGTGCCGCACCGATCACACCCCAGGTAATGCCGTAGCGTGCCTGGGTCAGGCAACTCAACGGGCCCTTCAGCGAGGAAACACCGGGCAAGACATTGGCCGCCGGAATCCGAACGTTATCGAAGAAGAGGGCACCTGTGACAGATGCGCGCAGCGAGAACTTGTTCTCGATTTCCTGCGTTGCGAAGCCCGGCATGTCCTTCTCAACGATGAAACCTTTCACGCCCTCGTCCGTACTGGCCCAGACGACCGCCGCGTCCGCGATCGTGGCGTTGGTGATCCACATCTTGGAACCATTCAGAATCCAGTCGTCGCCATCCCGTTTTGCGTGCGTCTTCATGTTGCCCGGATCCGAGCCGCCGTGCGGTTCGGTCAGGCCAAAGCAGCCGATCGCTTCGCCTTTGGCCATTGCTGGTAGCCAACGCTGCTTCTGTTCTTCGGAGCCGTAGGCATAGATCGGGAACATGACAAGGCTGGACTGTACGGAAACAAAACTACGCAGGCCGCTGTCACCGCGCTCGAGCTCCTGGCAGACGAGCCCATAACTGACACTGTTCATACCGGCGCAGTCATAGCCTTCGATGGTGCTGCCGAGCAGGCCCAGTTCCGCGACTTCACCCACGAGGTGCCGCGGGAATTCATGTTTCTCGAAGGCTTCCTGCATGAGCGGAATGACGCGGTCGTCAACATAACGGCCGACGGTGTCCTTGACCATGATCTCGTCTTCGCTGAGCTCGGAGCGGATGTCGTAGAGATCGAGCGGATCGAGTTGCTTTGCGCTCACTGTGAATATCCTGGTTAAGCGGCGTGGGCGTAGATTCTAGACCAAGTCCCCGCCCGCGGCATCAACTCTAGAATGGCACGCCGAAGCGTTTGTAGACGACGGAAAGCAGCCAGACCGGCCCGATCATCATTAGCTGAAAATCCTGCAGCAGGGCGCGGAAGCCCCCGGGCCCGCGGCGACCGAGCCAGGCACCCGCGGTGCCAGCTGCGAGGAGGCCAAGCGATACGCCGAGTGGCGGAAACGGGGATTGCGCAAGCCAGAGCTGGAACGCGGCCAGGCCAAGCAGGAATGGCAACATCCCGATCGCGAGCGACAATGAGATAATGAAGTAGTAGATTGCGGTTGCCATCAGGAACGCGCTACCCCAATTGAGCAGTGGCGATATCTCGATGAATTGCAGCGGTACGGGCAACGCCCAGAACAGGCCTACGGTGCCCAACACGAGCATTGGGACGGCAGACCAGTAAACGACCGGGTTGTGGAGGTCCCTTTGATTCGCCTCGTAGCGGTCCAGCCAACTGTCGATTTCGGTCATGTGTCACAGTTTACGCGGATTCTGTGAATTCTCTGAACATAAGGTGTCGAATTAAGCATGCGTTCAGGTAGCTGAGGTCTACAATGCACGTGAAAATAGCATTAGCACTGCGAGCAAGAGGAAGGATCATGAACAAGCGAGCAACTAAATTAGTCCTGGCGATGACGGTAATGACAGTCTTCGTCAGTGGTTGTAAAACACTCGACGCGTATACGCGCGAGGAGCAGACAAGTAACACGACCAAGGGTGC
>CAZKZE010000009.1:0-37794 GCA_964557165.1 uncultured Woeseiaceae bacterium | reverse complement strand
AACCAGAGCTTATCCGAACGCCGGTCGGCTTCAGTGGCCAGCTACCTGAGAGGCCATGGCGTGATCTCGGAGCGCCTGATCACGATCGGCATGGGTGAAACCTACCCGATCGCGGATAACGGCACGTCGGAAGGGCGCCAGGCGAATCGCCGCGTCGAAATCACGATGGTGCCGCTTACGAGCTAAAATCGCTTGCGTGTATACCAAGCGAGATGACGGCCGCTGGACCGAGGTGACAGGCTTCGTCCGGCGGCTTTTATCTGATGACGATGACGACTCACCGCATCAGCGCTTCGTCATCGACATTGGCGCCGGCTGGACACTGCTGATTGCCCACAACCTGGACCTCGCTGAACGCGTTCCTCTCGGCATGGGAGACAGGGTGCAGGTCCGCGGGCTGTACGAATGGAACGACCTGGGCGGGCTTGTCCACTGGACGCATGACGATCCTCACGGTTCAGAAGAAGGTGGCTGGATTCGCTACCGCCGCAAGACCTATTCGTAGAAGATTGGGGTCAGTTTCCTATCTCTTCGATAGATAGGTAACTGACCCCAATCTTCTACCAGTCTTTTAACGGCCAGTTGATCGGCGACGCCGGTGGCCAGGGGAGCTCCGCGTCCTCGAGCATTTGCTTGAAATTTGGCGTCTCGTCGAGATCCCAGGGCGGGCCGCACAGACAAACAGCGGGAACAGTCATCAGCGACAGGTAGCCATACGGGGTCTCGTCCAGCTCGCGTGCGAGGCGATTGGCGGACTCCCGATCGCCGAGTCTTGCAGCCACTCTCAAGGCAAGGTCTGCTCTCTCGAGTACGCTATCCTGAATTTCGCTGAGCATCTGCTCGGCGCCCTCGCGATCACCTCGGCCCAGCAGTATATGCAAACGCAACCTGGCCTTGAATGCGTTGTCAGTGGCCATGCGGTTCACGACATCCTGTGCCCCGGCAAAATCGCCAGCGCCTATATGGGCGACGGAATTCCCCATGATGAGCGATTGATGCTGTGTCTTTTCATACCCGATTTCGGCCAACTCGATAGCACCGGCAAAATCTCCCATCCAGAGCTTCGCCTGAACGGCGTCCCACCAGCCAAAGTGGTTAAGCGGGTCGCACTCGGCAACACGCAGGGAAATGTCGAGAACCTGTTGGGCCTTGCCATATCCGAGCGTGTTTGAATTGATCCATCCTGTGTTGGCGCACTGGGAAATTCGGGAGAACTCTTCAAACAGTGACTGAATGCCCTGCCAATCGCCGGTAATCAGGGCCTTGTCATACGAGGCTGATAGTTGCTCGGACCGATCGGTTGCTGTCTCGATTGCCATATCGAGGTCATGCACCAGGCTTGCATATGCATCCTCCCGGCCTATATCCGACCTTATGTCTCCACGCAGGATATGCGTGAAGTAATCAGCGTGCAGTAACCACAGATCTGACGAACCGGGGCTGAGGGCAAGTGTGCGGTCGAACCACTCATTGGCCTCTTCCAGTCCGTTCAGGCCCTCGGCGAGACCGTGCGCCCGGCCATAGATCTCCTGCCCGCGCTGGTAGGCGATGAACGCCTCGGGATTGCGCATTCCCGCCGCCTGCATCTGGCCCAGTTTCTCTTCGTCGAGCACGACATCGAGTGCCGCAGCGATCTTTTCCGCGATATCCGTCTGCACACGGAGTTCCTCGGACGTACTTTGATCATAGTTCTCCGACCAGAGATGAAAGCCGTCTGCGGCACGAATCAACTGGGCCGTTACGCGTAGCTGATCACCATCGCGCCGCACAGAGCCCTCGACGATATGCGCAACGCCCAGGGACTCCGCGATTACAGGGACCGGTAAGTCCTTTCCTTTGAAGTAGAACGCGGACGTGCGCGCAGTTACCAATAGCTCGGGTACCCGCGTGAGCGAGTTGAGGATTTCCTCGGTAAGTCCATCCGCGAAATACTCATCGTCTTCCCCACTGCTCATTGCCACGAAGGGCAGGACCGCGACCGACCTGTCCGTGACGATCGTTTCGGGAACCTCTTCTCTGACCAGCAGTTTGTCGACGAGCAGGAAGACGACCGCAACGAACAGGACGGCAATGATCGTTCGATTCAGTTTCTGGCCGGTTTCGTGCGTTATGGAGGTCGAACGATCGACGTCCTTTTCCCGCTTGAGGCCCTCGGGCGTCATCTCGTAGGCCCAGGCAAACAGAACCGAAATCGGGAAGCCGATTGCCAGGAAGAACATCAACGACAGCATCATCCAGGCGGGCGCCTCGATGTTGTCGAAGACAACGTCGGCGACCTGGATGATCAGCCACGCAACCGCCAGGTACGCGATGGCAACACGGAAAACGTTGCGGCGTTTCAGTTCTTCGAAGAGCTGGTTCACGAACGACCTTTGTCGGGCTGTACAAACGCTCAACATTAGCAGATCAGGGCACAAAAAAGGCCGCTCAAAGAGCGGCCTTTGATAATGGACTTGCGGGCTCCTAGACAGCCATCGCGTTACGCAGTTTCTTGATCGCGTTAACTTCGAGCTGGCGAATACGTTCGGCAGAGATGCCGTACTCATCGGCGAGCTCATGCAGCGTCATCTTGTCCTCGGTCAGCCAGCGCTCCTCGAGAATGCGACGACTGCGATCGTCGAGAATATTCAGAGCAGCACGCATGCGAGTCGATGCGTCATCATTGAAGTCAGTTGCTTCAACCTGCTTGGCCGGATCGGAGTTCGGCGCAGGCAGGTAGGCTGCCGGCGTGAAATTGCGCTCGTCATCAGCGTCCGGGGTCGGATCGAAGATCGCATCACGCGAGTGCAGGCGTTTCTCCATCTCGGTGACTTCTTTCTCGCTCACACCCAGGTCTTCGGCAACAGCCTTGGTTTCGGCAGCGGTCAGCCACGCGAGAGTCTTCTTTGCTTTACGCAGGTTGAAGAACAACTTCCGCTGCGCCTTGGTCGTCGCGACCTTGACGATGCGCCAGTTCTTCAGAACGAATTCATGAATCTCGGCCCGGATCCAGTGCACGGCGAACGACACGAGTCGCACGTCGTAGTCGGGGTCGAAACGCTTGACGGCTTTCATGAGGCCGACATTGCCTTCCTGGATGAGGTCATTGAGGGGCAGGCCGTAACCGGTGTAGCCCTTCGCGATATGGACAACAAAGCGCAGGTGCGCCATCACCAGTTCGCGCGCGGCGTCGAGGTCTTCCTCGCCCCGGAACTGATTGGCCAGCGACTGTTCGTCCTCCTTGGACAAGACAGGAATAGCACCGACGGCCGAGATGTAGGCGTCGAGACTGCCTACCGGACCTGCCAGGGCGATTTCTTGATTACGTGTCGCTAAAGCGGTTGTCATGTATTACCTCCAGTATTGGCACTAAATTTTAGCACTCGCTGAGTTAGAGTGCTAACAGCTCAACAAAGTTCCTTCTTTGTTGAATTTGCGTTCAAGAATACTAGCGTATCTTGAATGATTATTCAAGTATTGCTAGAATGGTCTTGATGTCGAGACACGCTGAATATGACCGCAATACCGTTATTTCCCAGGCCACAGCCGTGTTCTGGGACCAGGGCTATGGCAAAACGTCCGTGGGCGACCTCGTCAGAGCGACCGGGCTGCAGCCCGGCAGCCTGTACGCGGCATTCGGCAACAAGAAGGGCCTGTTCCTCGAGGTTCTGGACCAGTACAACCAGGGCTTCATCGGCAGGATCCGGCAGCTTCGCGCCGAGGAAGGCGCCGCAATCGCGAAGATCCACGGTTTATTGCGCGTGATGGTGGATGAGGCTGTCGACGGCGAGGCGGACCGCGGGTGTCTGAATGTCAATGCGCTGCTCGAAATGTCGCGGCACGACGCCGAGATCGCGAACCGCCTGCAGGGTTACAACGCGGAACTGCGCAAGGCATTCGCCTGGATCGTCAAGGACGCGCAGACTGAAGGCGATGTTCCCGTTGACCGCAACGCGAACGAGCTCGCCACCTTCGTTATCAACAATATCTGGGGCATGCGCGTCATGTGCAAAAGCCGCCCCGACCGGGGAAGCCTGGAAGCGATCGTCACGGGCGTCGTCTGCGCCCTGCAAAACTGACGCGCCTAGCGTGGCTCGATGCGCCGCATGTGCCGGGCGGCCGTGAACCAGGAACCGAACAGCCCCAGGAAAATACCCACACCCACGATGGCTGCCGCCTCCGAAAGGCTCATCGCGGCAATCGAGATATTGCTCTGGTAGAGCCCCGCGAGTCGTGCAACCGGTCCCTGCAACAGGAACAGGCCGTAGTAGACCAGTGCGAGCGCCATCAATCCGCCGAGCAGTCCGTACCAGAAACCTGTCCATAAGAAGGGCCGCCGGACGAAGGCATTGGACGCACCGATGAGCTTCGTCACCTCGATCTCGTCGCGCCGATTCTCGATGTCGAGACGGATCGTGTTGCCGATAATCACGACGATCGCGATACCCAGCAACGCCGCTCCAATAGCGACGGTCTGGCGCACGATGTCGAGGATGGCATGAAAGCGCTGCACCCACTCGGTATCGACTTGTACGTACTCCGTCTCAGGCAGATTTTCGAGCTCTTCCTGCAGGAGCACCATCGAAGGACCGGTGTTGCCAAGGCCAGGTCGGACAACGAGCGTGTGCGGCAGAGGATTATCGGGCAGCTGATCGAGCGCTTTGCCAAAGCCGGATTGCGCCTTGAATTCGGTGAGCGCCTGCGACGCGCTGACGAACTCTACCGAGTCGACGTCCGCTCGTTGTTGAATCAGGCGTCCGAGCGCCTGCGCCTCGCTTTCCGTCAGTTCCTGCTTCAGGAACACGGCAAAGTCGAGCGCGTTGTCCCACCCGCCGCTGATCGAGCGCGCATTTTTCACGACCAGGTTAATGGCTGCAGGAAGCGCGAGCGTAACGGCAATAACGAGCACAATCATGAGACTCGAAAAAGGATGCCGTACCAGTCGTCCGAGAGACGCGATTGACGTGCCCGCGTGCCGGGCGAGCCAGATCGAAAACGCCCCGGACGAGCGGACCGGCGCGACCGCGTCTGCGTTGCGCGTTACAGCCAAGGGTCGATCTCCTCTTCCGGTTCCACCTGGAGACGCCCTGCCTCAAGCGCGATGCGCCGGCACCCCAGGCGATCGATCAGGGAGATATCGTGACTCGCGATAAGCAGCGTCACACCGACCTCATTGAAGCGCCGAAAGATACGCATGACTTCGAGTGACAGGTCCGGATCGAGATTGCCGGTCGGCTCATCGGCAATCAGCAGCTTCGGTCGTGACACGATAGCCCGAGCGATGCCTACTCGTTGTTGCTCGCCGGCCGACAGGGTTTCAGGTTTCTGCTTTTCCTTGTGCAGCAATCCGACCTGGTCCAGCGCCGCACGGACCTTGCGTCCGGCCTCGCGATGACCGACACCGGCAATAATGAGCGGCAACGCCACGTTGTCGGAGACGGGGCGGTCGTAAAGAAGCTTGTGGTCCTGGAACACCATGCCGATCTGGCGCCGGTAGGCTGGAATCTTGCGGCGTCTAACCTTCCTGGTGTTCTTGCCATCAACGATAACCTGCCCGCCGGTCGGTCGTTCGATCAGCGCAATGAGCCGGAGCAGAGTACTTTTGCCTGCGCCCGAATGGCCCGTAACGAAGACCATCTCACCCTTATCAACGGAAAGGCTGAGGCCGGACAGGGCCTCCTGCCCGCCCGGGAATCGTTTGGTGACGTTCTCAAGTTGGATCATCAAGTCGCGCCGCTATCCCTGGTGTCCGGATGAAAGCAATGCGGCGGCGTAGTCCTCAGCCGCAAACGGCTGCATGTCCTCGGCAGCCTCACCGATCCCGATAAATCGTACAGGTACTCCGACGCGATCGGCGATGGCCAGAAGAATGCCACCCTTCGCGCTACCATCCAACTTTGTGACCGTGAGACCCGTCAGGCCAAGCGCCTCATGAAACTTTTCCGCCTGGACGAGCGCGTTCTGGCCCTGGCTCGCATCGAGCACGAGCATGATCTCGTGCGGTGCGGTTTCATCGCGACGGCTGATGACTCGCTTGACCTTGGCAAGCTCATCCATGAGGCCACTCTGGCTCTGCAGGCGACCCGCGGTGTCGGCAAGCAGAATATCGATGTCGCGCGCCTTGGCGGCATCCATCGCGTCGAAGATCACAGCGGCGGGATCCGCACCCGCCTGCTGGGCAATCACCGGCACGTCGTTACGCTCACCCCAGACCTGCAGTTGTTCGACTGCGGCCGCACGGAATGTATCACCCGCAGCCAGCATGACCGAGTAACCCTGGTCCTTGAAACGACGTGCAAGCTTGCCAATCGTCGTTGTCTTGCCAGCTCCGTTCACGCCGACCATCAGAATGACGTACGGGCCGTCGGGCTTCTCGATATTCAGGGGTTTCTCAACGGGTTCCAGGATGTCGCACAAGGACCTGTGCAGGCCACGTTGCAGCGCCTCGACATCCTTGAGTTCTTTGCGGGCGAGGCTCTTCTGCAGGTCGTTGATAATGCGTTCGGTCGTATCCACGCCCACATCGGCCATCACGAGCAGGCTTTCGAGCTCCTCGAGCGTGTCCTCGTCAATCTTGCCCCCAGGGGCGAGATTGGCCAGGTCATAGGTTAGCCAGCTATCACCCTTGTTGATACGCGCACGCAGGCGCTTGATGAAGCCTTCCTTCTTCTCGGGCTTTTCCTTTTTCCCAAACATACGGTTACGATTCTTTACTCGGAACGAGGCAGCGATGGCCAAACGAAAACAAAGCGGTAAATCCAAAACAGGACGGCTGCGTATTGTAGCCGGAAACTGGCGCAGTCGCCTTTTGGATATCGCCGATGTGGAGGGTCTGCGGCCGACGTCCGAACGCATTCGAGAGACCCTGTTCAACTGGCTCACACCTCATATTCATGGCTCGCGGTGCCTCGACCTGTATGCAGGCACGGGAGCATTGGGGCTCGAGGCTTTGTCGAGGGGTGCAGCGAGCGCCGTGTTCATCGAGCGAGACCCGGTTGCGCTGCGGCAACTGCAAACCAATATCGAGCTGCTCGGCGCCGACAATGCTGAAATCGTCTCTGGCGACGCGCTGGGGTTTCTGCGCAGCGCACCGGCGGCGCCGTTCGATATCGTGTTTCTTGATCCGCCCTATGCGGGCAATCTCCTCGGGGAAACATGTAGACTACTGGTCGATACGCAGCACCTTGCCCCCGATGCCCTGGTCTATCTCGAGGACGAACGCTCCAGGGGCGAGCTGGAAATTCCGCAGGACTGGGCGGTACTAAAAGAAAAAACTGCAGGTAACGTGCGTTACCTATTGGCGAAAGCCGGAAAGGACGACTAGCAATGAAGATCTCTGCGATGTACCCGGGAACGTTCGATCCCATCACCTTGGGACACGAGGATTTCGTGCGCCGCGCAGCAAGGCTCTACGATAAGGTCGTTGTCGCCGTGGCTGCCGATACGGGATCGAAGAAAACGATGTTCGACTTTGAAGAACGGGTCGACCTCGCGCGGCAGGCACTCGACGATATCGAGAACGTCGAAGTGAAAGGTTACGAAGGCCTGACGATCGACTTTGCCGTCGACAATAATCTCGCGGTCATCGTGCGCGGCCTGCGAGCCGTGTCAGATTTTGAATACGAGTTTCAGCTGGCCAGCATGAACCGCGTTCTAACGCAGGAAGTCGAGACGGCGTTCCTGACACCGACGGACAAGTACACATTCATATCGTCAACACTGGTTCGCGAAGTCGCACAGCTCGGCGGTGATGTCACCGAATTCGTATCGCCCGAGGTTAAAGATGCCTTGCTGAGGAAAGTCGGCCGCGCTTAGTGCGTGGCTTTCCGTAGCAAAGCGCGGAACTGAGAGTATTCAGACGGTCGAGCTTTGACCGTATCAACAGCCAGTCCAGACCCTAATTGACCACCCAGGCTGAGTGTCTGCTTCTACGAATACCGGCCGTTCGAATGACTGCTTAAGGGAAGCCGCCACGGTCTGCTTCCGGCCAGAAGCGGTCGTTCCTCAATCATTTTTCCAAGGAGTCGGACAACTGCCGAACTACTTGCAGCCAAAAATCATCTTCACGCCTAACTTTCTCATAACCCTTAAAATGAGGATCTTCGGTAGCGATGATGAGGTATGTCTGTCCAACCTCAAAGAAGCCGAAAACTTGGCACATCGTATCCATCGTTGAGTTGCCATAGTGTTTTGACCAAAAGCTGGCATCGTTGTGACCGTTGAAATCATCGAAATCTCTCCGGTCTCGGTCCGCTGGATACCCCCAGTAGGTAAAGGATTCCGGGGCTTCTCCTTTCAAGAATTCTTTCGTTTTAAATTTGAACAGAGATGGCATCGCGTCACCACCTTCTTGTTCAGTCGTCACGACCGTAGCCAAGACGATAGCAGTTGAATTTCTTACGAGGTCAATAGGAGGGATGCTCGCCTCCGAAGGCGGCGAGAAGCAACCGAGTGACATCGGTGATAGAAGCAACAGCAGACTAGAGTAAATAAGAAAACGCATAGTATTTTCTAGCGGTCTACCAGTGGCTGCTTTGGGCCAGTAGCCGTCATTGTAACTCAGAGAAATCGACCGGCTGGAATGCCAAGTTAAGCAGCCATTCGCCTCCGCACCTGGTCGATGGCTGGAGACGGTTAGAAGCAGTCACTGGATGAACTTGCGCTGCACGCTGATCTACATGTCAGCTCGGTCTCTTGCGCGTTTCATCATCTTGTTACGGAGCAGAGACAGTGCTTTCCTACTGTCGTTGTCCAGCTCCGGCGGCATTGCTTTGAACGCTGCTAGCATCGCAATGTCGTTTGCCTCAGCTAAATTGACGTTCATTAGCCGCAACTCATGTTCAATTCTGTCCAATGTCTGGCTCGACAAGTCGTTCTCCGATAGTGCTTCCAACGATGAGCATAGGGGTTAGGTTTTGAACAAACTGCGACGCAGTAGTCGGATTTTCGTTTCGGCCTTCCACTGGCCCGCCTGCTTCAGCCAGCAGCGGTCTGTACAATATCAAGTACTGCGCTTTTTCAGGATTACAGATGCTACTAGGCCGAAGGGACGGAACAGCCCTTCAATATCCTTGGGCGTTGTAGTCCGGCGTATATTGCCAATGTGCAATTTTGTAGTCACGTTGTCTTCCTTATCAGATAGATCCGAGAAAGAAGTGTGTTAGCTGCCGGAATTAGCAAGCTCGATTGACGGATGGCGGTATACGCCTGACCGACGATACGCTACTAGAAGCTGTATTGATACGCGATTTGGAGTCAATCATCGGCATTCGAAAAGTTCGCAGCGAGAGAGGCTACATCATTTGTTATGAGTGCCTGGCGTGATTCGGATCGAAGAAGTTCATTGTTCTGGCGGATCTCAATTGCCAGGAAAATGATGCTGCCAACAACAGCGACATTGGCGATAAGCGTTAGCCATTCAAACAATATCACGCGATCGTCCCGTCACACCTCGAAACCTTACTAATGCGAAACGTCAGGTCTGGCAGGTCTTGCAGTAGTACGTACTGCGTCGCCCTTGCACGAATGCCTTGATCACCGTGTTACAGCGGCGGCAATGTTCGTCTTCCCGGTCGTAAACTTCGAGCTGCTGTTTGAAATAGCCCGGCTCGCCGTCACCGCCGTAAAAGTCACGCAGTGTCGTACCGCCCGCCTTGATGGCGCGGCTTAGAATATCCTGGATCGCATCTGCGAGCGCGTCGTATCGATGCCGTGCAATTCGTCCTGCCGCACGCTTGGGGTTAATACCGGCCAGGAACAGGGATTCACTTGCGTAGATGTTGCCGACGCCAACAACGACTTTCGCGTTCATGATGAACTGCTTGACGCTGACCTTTCGTCCCCGAGATGTTCGCCACAGGTACTCACCGTCGAATTCGTCCCCCAGTGGTTCCGGCCCGAGGCTGGCAAGTAACGGATGCGCCAATGGTTCGTTGCTCCAGTGAAATGATCCGAAGCGTCTTGGGTCGCGGAAGCGCAAGGACTTTCCGGAGTCGAGCTCGAAATCGAAGTGATCGTGAATTGCCGCGGGCGTGTCACGATCGACGATGAAGACACTGCCTGTCATCCCGAGATGCAGAATCGCCGTGCCGTTGCCTGTGTTGATGAGCAGGTATTTCGCACGACGATCGACCGAGTGAATCGGCTGGCCCTTGAGCCGGCGCTCAACGCCTTTGGCTACCGGCCAACGCAGGCGGCGATCACGTACAACGACCCTCTCGATCGTTGTGTCGACAATCCACGGTTCGATGCCGCGGCGGCTGGTTTCGACTTCGGGTAATTCGGGCATGCGCTATTGTCGCGCACAAAAAAGCCCGCTCATAGCGGGCTTTTTCGGAACGGCCGGGAAGGGCCGTTACTTAATCTTGGCTTCTTTGTAGATCACATGCTTGCGAATCGTTGGATCGTACTTCTTCGTCTCCAACTTTTCGGGGTGCAGGCGTTTGTTCTTCGTAACCGTGTAGTAGTGGCCGGTGCCGGCGCTCGATACGAGTTTGATTTTGTCACGCATGTCGATTCCTCCGGCGCCTAAACGCGCTGTCCGTCGGCACGCATGTCCGCGAGGACCTTGTCGATACCGTGCTTGTCGATGATCCGGATACCCTTGTGCGAAACACGCAGGCGCACGTAGCGCTTCTCGGATTCGACCCAAAAGCGCTTGTTCTGCAGGTTGGGCAGGAAGCGACGACGAGTTCTGTTATTAGCGTGAGAAACGTTATTACCCGACTGTGGGCGCTTCCCAGTCACTTGGCAAACCTTGGACATTACCTTAAGTCTCTGATTTTATTAATAGTTGCCCACGACAGGTGGGCGGAGAGCGAGACTTTATACCAGTGCAGCCCGCGCAATTCAAGCACTTGGTCAGAGCAATCCGCGACTGGCCAGGGACGTGGCTCTGCCGTCCCCTATTATAAGGTGATCCAGGAGCCGGATATCGACCAGTTCGAGGGCCGATTTGAGGCGTTTCGTGATGCGCTCATCGGCCTGGCTGGGCTCGGCGACGCCGCTTGGATGATTGTGGGCCAGTATGACCGCGGCCGCGTTGACCCTCAGCGCCTCCTTGACGACTTCGCGTGGGTACACGCTGGTGCCATCAATCGTGCCCCTGAACAGCTCGTCGAACCGCAGGACCCGGTGGCGATTATCCAGGAACAGGCAGCAAAAGAGCTCGTGATCGAGATGTCGCATGCGGGCCTTGAGGAAGGCCTCGGTATCGGCAGGGTTGCGGATGGCCTCGCCACAGGGCAGGGACTCAAGATAATACCGTCTTGCGAGTTCCGGCAGGGCGCGCAGCGTGGCAAGGCGGCCAGAGCCCACACCCTGGCAGGCCATGATTTCGGCAGCTTCCGCCTGCAACAGCGAGCGCAGGCTGCCGAAGCGTTGCAGGAGACGGGCGGCCGCAGGCGCACTGACACAGGTGGTAAGCAGCTCGGCGTCGCTCCTGTCCCTGAGCGTTTCTTCATCCATGGTGGAATGCTGCGTGTTTCGGGTATTTGCTAACAAGCAAACAATCTAATGAGAATTGCCGATTTCACTGCCCACGCGATAAGCTCGCGTTTATGAATATTGTTCTCGGCATCACGGGCGGCATCGCCGCCTACAAGGCACCTGACCTGGTCCGACGGCTGCGCGAGCGCGGCGGCGATGTGCAGATCGTCATGACGGCGTCGGCGGAGGAATTCGTTACGGGTACCGCGCTGCAGGCAGTTTCCGGCCGGCCGATTCGCTCGAATCTATGGGACAAGGAGGCCGAGGCCGCGATGAGTCACATCGAGCTCGCCCGGTGGGCCGATGTTGTCCTGATTGCACCGGCGACGGCCGAGGTCATGGCACGAATCGTTAGTGGCGGCGCACCGGATTTGCTGACAACCATCTGCCTGGCGACCGAGGCGCCGATCGCCGTGGCGCCAGCGATGAATCATATTATGTGGAACAACGCAGCGACCCAGGCGAACCGCAAGGTGCTGGAGGAACGCGGCGTCCACATACTGGGACCGGGAATCGGGTCGCAGGCCTGTGGCGAGACTGGTGCAGGTCGAATGCTCGAGCCGGACGCCATCGCCGCAGCTGTCTTTGACCTCGGGATCAGCAAGGGCGAAGGACTGCTCGCAGGCAAAAAAGTGCTCATCACGGCAGGACCAACCCGGGAGGCGATCGACCCGGTGCGCTATATCTCCAATCGCAGCTCCGGAAAGATGGGGTATGCGATGGCGCGCGCCGCGATCGCACAGGATGCCGAAGTCGTGCTGATCAGCGGTCCCGTCAACCTGCCCGATCCGGTGGGCGTCGAAGTACACAGCGTGCTGAGTGCACAGGATATGTATGAGGCCACACACGCGAACGCAGAAGATGCAGACATCTTTATCGCGGCCGCCGCCGTGGCCGACTATCGGCCAGCCGACGTCAAGGAACAGAAGATCAAGAAGAATGACGAGTCGATGAGTATCGATCTCGTGCGCTGTCCGGATATTCTTGCGTCGATCGCGGCGCTCGATCCTGCGCCGTTTACAGTGGGTTTTGCCGCGGAAACCGAGAAGGTCGATGACTACGCGCGTTCAAAGCTCGAAAAGAAGAGGCTCGACATGATTATCGCTAACCGCGTTGGTGACAATTGTGGCTTTGACACCGACGACAATTCGGTCAACGTCTTCTGGTTGGATGGCGAACGCCGCTTTCCGACGGCCCAGAAATCGGAGCTGGCGCGAAACCTGATTGAACTCGTCGCACAACGCTTCTATGCTGCCCGCGGTACCGATACGCAGCCCAGGCTGACGATCGTCTCGAACATCGACTGACCCAAGCAGGACACTAAATGCGTTCAATTGAACTGAAGATCCTCGACCCACGCGTCGGGGACTCGATACCGTTACCGCACTATGCGACGGATGGCTCAGCGGGCCTCGACATGCGTGCCTGTATTGACGAAGCCCTGGCCGTGAGTCCCGGCGATACGGTGCTCGTGCCGACTGGTCTGGCAATTCATGTTGCCGATCCTGCACTCGCCGCAGTGCTGCTGCCGCGGTCGGGCCTGGGACATAAACACGGGTTGGTGCTTGGTAACCTGACAGGACTGATTGATTCGGACTACCAGGGCCAGGTATTCATTTCATGCTGGAATCGTGGCAGCCAAGCTTACGAGGTTCAGCCGGGTGAACGCATCGCACAAATGGTCTTCGTCCCGGTCGAGCAGGTTCAGTTCAATGTCGTGGAAGAATTCGACACCAGCGACCGGGGCGCCAGTGGATTCGGTCACTCAGGAACGGCCTGACTGCGGCTCGTTTATTCCCTTGAGGATCTTGAAGCGCGCGATATCACCGTCGAAGCGCTCGATGATTTGTTTCTCATCGTTTTCATATTTCTGCAGATTGCGCTCGTGACGAGAGATCGTATCCTTGGTCTCGCGGAGATCTTCAGCAAGGCTTTCGTCGATCATCGGGGCGTTGCTGTCCGTGCTGTAAGGCTGGTACCGGGAAGCGTCATTGCGAAGTTTCTGGAGTCGGCTCTCGAGATTGCGGAGATATAACTCCGTTACTCGTGACTGGGCCTGGAAAAGCTCGACTCGACGGTCCCGGTGCATCTCGATTTCATCGACTGAAAGGTAAGTGTTCAGCAGCGCGAGGTCAGCGCGGCGCTGCAGCTCCTGGGCGACGCGGACTTCGTTTTCTTTGCGTTCTTGCTCGAGCTGCTCAGCGGTCTTCTTGCCCTCGATGTTATCGACGACAATTCCGCGGTCGTTCAGGACATCCTTGGGGCGTTCGGAGAATTCAGCGGGAACGCTGTCGCCGTAGTAGACATTGCCATCAGCGTCCACCCACTTGTAGACTTTCTGCTCATCCCGGGCAAAAACCGAGGTGCTCAGAGTGACAAGCGCAGCTGTGATGATGAATTTACGCATAGCTCGAATATGCCAGTAAACCTGTTGATCGGACCGGGACTAGTTCTCGTTATTAGATCTTAATCCCGTTTCGGGAAACTGTAAAATTGACTCGATTGCTCAATATTCAGTGACTTACGAGATTACGCCGTATTGCTTCCTGTAGGCCAGCACAGGCTCCAGGTACTGCTCGTACTCGCTTGATTCTTCTAGGATATCGATCAAATCGTCGAGCTGCACGATGCTGACGACCGGGATGCCGAGCGACTGTTTGAGCTCCTGGACAGCCGAGAACGCCCCCTGGCCGCGCTCCTGGCGGTCGAGCGAGATGACCAACCCCGCAATTTCCGCGCCCGCGCTCGAGATGATCTGGTACGCCTCACGCACGGCCGTGCCGGCCGTAATGACATCGTCGACTATCAGCACCTCGCCTGACAACGGCGCGCCGACGACACTGCCACCCTCTCCATGGGCTTTGGCTTCCTTCCTGTTAAAGGAGAAGGGTACGTCGATGTCGTGATGTTCGGCCAGCGAAGACGCGGCGAGAGCAGCCAATGGAATGCCTTTGTAGGCCGGCCCGAAAATCATGTCGAAACGGACGCGGGATTCGGCAATGGCCGCTGCATAAAACCGACCGAGCTTGGCGGCGGCATACCCCGTGTTGAACAGGCCCGCATTAAAGAAGTAAGGGCTCACCCGTCCCGACTTGAGGGTGAACTCGCCGAAACGAAGGACACCGAGTTCGAGGGCAAGCTCGATGAATTCTCTCTTGTAACCACGCATGGGATGGGTCTTCTGTATGATTGCCGCGACGGACCGGAGTATGACACAGGAGACTGGATTTGTTTCGCGTTATCAGCCTGAATGCAAACGGCATTCGGGCAGCAGCCCGCAAGGGGTTTTTCGAGTGGATGGCGGAGCAGGATGCTGACGTAGTCTGCATCCAGGAAACCAAGGCGCAGGTACACCAACTGACCGACGATACGTTTTCGCCGGCCGGATATCACTGCTATTACGAGGATGCCGAGAAGAAGGGCTACAGCGGCACGGCGATCTATTCAAAGCACAAGCCGAAGAAGATTATTCATGGTTACGGCGACGACGAGTTCGACAACGAAGGTCGCTATCTCGAGGTGCAGCTCGGCGGAATCAGTATTGTGTCGCTCTACCTGCCGTCGGGATCCTCGAAGGAAGAACGCCAGATCGCCAAGTATCGCTGCATGGATTCATTTGGCGAGCACCTCCGGAAACTCCAGCGCCGCCGTTCGGAGACCATTATTTGTGGCGACTGGAACATCGTGCACAAGGAAGGTGACATCAAGAACTGGAAACAGAACCAGAAGAACTCCGGTTGCCTGCCAGAAGAGCGCGCGTGGCTCGACAAAGTGTTCGGCGAGTATCGCTACGTTGACGCATTTCGCGCCATTGATCAGGAGCCTGAACAGTACACCTGGTGGTCGAATCGCGGTCGCGCGTGGGACAACAACGTCGGTTGGCGTATTGACTATCACGTGGTGACGCAGGGCTTACGCGACAGGGTGAAGCGAACCGAAATCTACCGGGAGCAGCGCTTTTCGGACCACGCCCCGCTGATCATGGACTACGATTGGTCGCATGACGGCTGATATATCAAAAGACCGCACGCGCCGGGAGAGCTTCAGGGAGGCGATCCTAAATCGACGCATGCTGATCTGCGTCTTCACGGGGTTTTCGTCGGGACTACCTTTATACCTTCTGATTCAGCTGGTTCCTTACTGGCTGCGGACCGAAGACGTCAGTCTCGCGACCATCGGTTTTTTCGCCCTGGTGCAACTTCCATACACTTGGAAATTTATCTGGGCCCCCATAATCGATCGTTACACGCTCCCGTTTCTCGGGCATCGGCGAGGTTGGATTCTCCTGACGCAGGTGGCGTTGATGATTTCCATGGGCGCCCTCGGCTTTCTCAAACCGGAGCTGTCGCTCTGGACGATTGCCTACCTCGCGGCAGCAGTCGCGTTCTTCAGCGCGAGTCAGGATGTCGTGCTCGATGCATACCGGCGCGAGTTACTTCCCGACGTAGAGCTCGGGCTCGGCAACTCGATCCATATACAGGCCTATCGGCTGTCCGGCCTGATTCCAGGCGGGCTGGCGCTGATCCTTTCGGATTATTTGCCCTGGCACTCGGTCTTCATGATTGTTGCGGCGTTTATGCTCGTTGGAATTGCAATGACTTTGGCCATCGACGAGGCCATCAAGAACCCGACGCCGCCGCAATCACTAAGAGCCTCGGTCATTGACCCGTTTCGCGAGTTCATCGGCCGTGCCGGCTGGCGGCCCGCTCTGCTCGTGCTGGCGTTCTTGTTCTTCTACAAGCTCGGTGACAACATGGCGACTGCTTTGCAGACCGCCTTCTTTCACGACATGGGTTTTTCCGGAACACAGATCGGGTCGATCGCAAAACTCGTCGGCACTACGGCATCAATATTCGGCGGTCTTGTCGGCGGTCTTGTCATGGTCAAGCTCCCGATCAACCGAGCGTTATGGGTATTCGGCTTCGTGCAGATTACAAGCATTCTGGGCTTTGCGCTGCTTTCCACGGTGGGCGCCAACCCCTGGGTGCTGGGAGGTGCCATGGCGTTCGAATACCTGGGCGTAGGTCTTGGCACGGTGGCGCTAACGGCGTTTATGGCGAAATCGACGAATATCGCCTTTGCGGCGACTCAGTTCGCCCTGTTCTCCGCACTGGTCTCAGTGCCCAGGGTGTTTTCGAGCGCGACGACGGGCCTGATCGTAGAGCAAACGGGTTGGACGAACTTCTTTTTCGTATGCACGGCCCTGGCAATTCCCGGCATGCTACTGCTGCTCAAAGTAGCGCCGTGGAATGAGGAAACTGTGTGAGCGAGCAGGAGGTTGTCGTAGGCCGTCTCGACGATCTCGCAGACCCTGGGTGCTGCGAATTCGAGATCGGCAACGGTGACTGGCCGTTTCGTGGTTTCGTCGTGCGTAAAGGGGACGACGTTTACGCCTACCAGAACTTCTGCGTGCACGTCGGCCACCCGCTCAACTGGTCGCCCGACAAGTTCCTGACGAAAGACAAAGCGGCGCTGATCTGCGCATCGCACGGCGCGACCTATGAAATAGAAACGGGGTACTGCTATGCGGGCCCGGGCAACGGGCGAACTTTAAAAAAGTTGGACGTCGGCGTCCGCGATGGCGTTATTTACGTCACCGGGCCGACAACTATGTAGGAGTTCGGGGTCAGTTTCCTAACCCTCGCCAGAGTATGGAAACCAGGGAGCCCAGGGGTTAGGAAACTGACCCCAAACTCCTACAGCTTGTCCAGGAACGCGAGCGGATCGTGGAAGCCACTCGGCATTTCGGAGTCCTTCTTGCCGACGTAGTCTTCAGGGTCCATATCGACAGAGCCCGACCAGTCTTCGGGCGCGCTCGCTTCCGTCAGTAGCAACTCCGGCCAACGTTCGATGTCGACCTCATCAATAGTGCCATCGAATTGCTGAATCTCGACCGTAGCATCGTCTTCATCAATGGCGACTACTTCGAACAGCGTCCCGTTGGGTCTGCGGAACCAGTTACCGATAACCGGGTATTGGATAGCCATTCTCTTGCCTCTTCGCCTTTTCCGTCCCTCTATCTAGTTATAGGTCATGTTGCGCCACTTGCAAGCGGCTAGCAACTATTGACCACTTTCACAAAACACCGATCGCTTATTCCATGCCCTTTCCGCAGACCGCGACGCTCAAATTTCGTCTGCGGGCGCTCAAAAGGCCGGTCGCCCGTATGTTCGCGATGTTCAACACAGGTAAAACGACCCGACTGGGAAAGAACGTCGTCGATATGCTCGGCATAATTGGCCCAGTCGGTCGCAATGTTGAACGTTCCGCCGTCGGCGAGCTTGTCCGCGATGAGCCTGACGAAGTCGGGCTGCACGATGCGGCGCTTATGGTGTCGTTTCTTCGGCCACGGGTCCGGGAAATAGAGATTCACACGCGCCAGCGAACCTGCCGGTACCTGGTTCCTGAGCACCTCGACCGCATCGTGTGCGACGATCCTCAAATTACGAATCTCCGCTTCCTCGGCCTTGAGGAGGCAATGCCCCACACCGGGCTCGTGTACTTCGATACCGAGAAAATCCTTATCCGGATTGGCCGCCGCCAGTTTGACGAGGGATTCGCCGTTGCCGAAGCCAATCTCCATCAGGACAGGGGCTGTTCGCCCGAACAGCGTGCCGAAGTCGAGCGGCGACTCGGCATAATCGACGCCATAGTCCGGCCATAGCTCATCCAGGGCGCGTTGTTGCGAAGCTGTGATGCGGCCGGCACGACGCACAAAGCTGCGAATCGTTCGCCGAGCAGCGGTGTCTTCGAGCTCGTCGCTCATCGCTTATGGCGGCGCTTGGGAAAAACGATGGGACTCGCAAGCTCGGGATGCCGAGCCTGTTTGTCCGCATAGAACTTGCGGCAGAATTCGAGGTCGACTTCCGGGGCACCGGTCAGATCGAATCGCGGCCCAATACCGACAATCTTCTTTTCGAAATCGAGAAAGCCGAGATAGATAGGCACGTCGGCGCCTATGGCAATCCGATAGAAACCGGTTTTCCAGCCGGGTGTCTTCTTGCGTGTGCCCTCCGGGGCGAGTCCGAAGTAGAAGGATTCCTCGGTCCGGAACATCTCGATAGCCTGGCTGACCGCAGACCGTGCATGCCGCCGGTCAAGGTCGATGCCGCCCAGGGCGCGCAGGATATTTCCCAGCGGAAACCAGAACAGTGAATGCTTGGCAAAGAACTTGATATCCAGCCCCAGGGCCACCTTGTAGACCAGTGCCCAGATTCCATCCCAGTTTGACGTGTGAGGCGCGGCGATAATGACTGCCTTGGGCACATCGAAGTGGCCCCCCACGATGGTCCAGCCGCTTACGCGCAATATCAGTTTGGCAAGGCGTTGCAGCATCAGCAGGTCTCAGCGGGCGGTTGCGTCATTGTCCCTCAGCAACCGCCGGAACAGGTAGGGCAGTATAACGAGTGTAACGACGAGGCAGCCGATCAACGTCATCGCTGCCTGTGACCCGAATTGAACGAGACTGGGGCTCTTCGAAATCATGAACGCGGCGAATGCTGCCACGGAGGTCATCACCGTTACGACAACGGCGAGCCCCGTCTCGGCAAACATGCCTTGCAGATCGCCACGATGCCTGTCCCATGCGGCGAGCAAATGAACGCCCCCGTCCACACCAATGCCGAGCACCATCGGCATGATGGCGACGGTCACGACTGATGCAGCGAAACCGAATATGCCCATGGTCCCGGTGAGCCAAACGAGCGCCAGCAACAAGGGCAGAAGTACGAGGCAAGGCCGCAGCAGGCTGCGTGTGCCTATGGCGAGAACGACGAGGATACCTGTCAATGCGAAAGGCAGAATCAGCCGCAGGTCCCTGTAAATGAGTGCATTGAGGCGCTCATTGAGTGCTGGCGCGCCGCTCAGGTCGTACTCACCGAGCCCCAGCCCGCCAATCCAGGCGTCCAGCGCTGCAACCGTCTCCTCGTAGTTGTGTCGAAGGAACGGGTTTTCCACAGGATGTACCTGCAACAGCCCGCCCACGCCCTGTACAGCAAGCAGGTTGGCGATCGGCGCAGGCCGGTCCGGCTCGGCAAGCAGTTCGATGGCGTCACCCGGGGCTGCAAACTGCAGCAGCATTGGCGAGCTGCTGAGTCCGTGCTCCTCGGCAATCCGATCCTGCAGCTGCAGAGACGGCAATTCGCCGCTTTCAAGCAGGCGGTTGTCGCTGAGCAGCTCGAGTTGTGAAATGCCATATACCGACACGGCCCCGACGAGCAGGAACGCTGCGATCAACGGCCGGGCTCTCGCCTGCAGGCTTGCACCGATCGTTTGCATCGGGAGATCGAGGACCGCGCCCCGCGCCAACCATTTCTCCGGCACGAGCAGCAGGATAGCGGGCAACAATGCGATGCAAGCGGCGTAGACGCCGAGCGTGACAAGGGCGCCCGCCCATCCGAGGTCCACGAGACCCTTGAGCCCGGCCACAGTGAGCGACAGGAACGTGACGGCCGTGGTCATGCTCGCCAGTGTGATTGGGCGAAGCAAGCGCTGCCAGGCGAACAGCACGGCATCGAACCGTGAATTGCCATCGAGCGTCATGGAGTAGCGGGTTGACTGGATGAGATGAATGCAATGATCTATACCGACTCCGACGAGCAAGGTCGGTACCGTTGCGGCGAAGAGTGTCAGCTCACTTCGCAGCATGCCGAACGCAGCGAGCCCCCAGGCTATGCCGGCGCCGACCGGCAGGAGCATTAGCGGCGCCAGCCAGCCGATCCGATAGACGAAAGCGAACATCAGGCTGACGAGTACTGTCGCGAGCGCCAGGGCGGTGAGGAGGTCTGTGTTAAGGCGGGACTGCATGTCGTGAACCACGGCGGGCGTCCCGGTCAGGCCGCAGGGTGAATCAGTCAGCATAGCCCTGATGCTTGCGAGCAGGGGTGCGGTTTCGTGCCAGTCGGCCGGGTCCACCGTGAGCGAAAAACCCTGCACGGTCGACAGTCCCTGGCGCAGGAACACGCGTGTACTCGAGTCGATTCCCGGTGTTGCCTCGATCTGCCCGACAGTTTCTTGTCCGAGCAGGTACTCGGGCTCACAAACGACCAGGAGTTCCTCGAGACCGGAGGTAACGTTGGCGAGTGCCGCGAATTTTGCGACCTCGGGGTCATCATGGCCGAGCAGGCCATAGACGTCCGCTTCTACCTGCAGGTGCGAAACCGAAAAGACGGCGAACGCGGTGACGAGCGCCCCCACAACCAGGAGCTGCAGTATCGGCCAGCGGCGCTGCGTTTGCCCGTCAGTCATCCGACGAGTTCTGATCCTCGCTCAGGCCTGGCACTGATTGCGAGGTGCCAGGCGAGCTGCAGTTTGGAAGCGGTGCCGATAATCAGGACGAATATGCGTCTCGCAGTCTCTTTCTTCATGGGCGTGCGATGAAGCCAGCGATGGCGCCCGCACCCAGCAAGGTCCAGCCGAGCCACGGCAGCGCGCCGAACGTCATCACCAACACCCCGGCAAGAACGCTTGTAGCAGCGACTGCCAACCAGTAGCGTTGGCGGCGCTGCGCTTCGAGCTGCAGCTGGATGGTCTCGAGCTCGGGTGACCGCAGGTTGAAGCGAATACGGCCCTCGGCCACCTGTTCGCCGAGGTGATTGAGAATGGCTGGCAGTTCCCGCATCGCGTCGCGCAATTGCGGCAGGTTGTCACGCACATCCTTGAGCATCGCGCGTCCACCCACTTGCTCATCCATCCACTGCCTGAGTACCGGGTGCGCAGTCTCCCAGAGATCGAGTTGCGGGTAGAGTTGGCGGCCCAGGCCTTCGATGTTGAACAGGGTCTTGTGCAGAAGAATCATCTGCGGCTGGATCTCGACATCGAAGCGTTGTGCGACGCGGAACAGGCGCATCAGTACCTGCGCGAATGAAATTTCGGAGAGCGGTTTGTTGAAGATCGGTTCGCATACCGTGCGCACGGCACCTTCGAGTTGATCGATGCGCGTCCCCGCGGGCACCCAGCCCGAGTCGAGGTGCAGCTTGGCGATCCGATTGTAATCGCGGTCAAAGAACGCGAGGAAGTTCTCGGCCAGGTAACGCTGGTCCTCAGGGCTTAGCGAGCCAACAATGCCAAAATCGACGGCCGCGTACTTGGGCCGTTCGGGGTCGTTATGCAAGACAAAAATATTGCCGGGGTGCATGTCGGCATGGAAGAAGTTATGGCGGAACACCTGGGTGAAGAAGATCTCGACGCCGTTCTCGGCGAGCACTTTGATGTTGGTGCCGTCCTCGCGCAGCGTATCCATGTCGCTGATCGGCGTGCCAAAGATACGTTCCTGCACGAGTACTTCGGGTCGGCAATAATCCCAGTAGATCTCGGGGACGTACAACATGTCCGAGCCCTGGAAGTTACGTTTGAGCTGCGTCGTGTTAGCGGCCTCTCGCATCAGGTCGAGCTCGTCGAGAATCGTATGCTCGTATTCATCGATAATCTCGAGCGGCCTGAGTCGTTTGCCGTGCTCCCAGTAGCGGTCCGCCAGGCCCGCGAGCATGCGCAGGACGCCAAGGTCCCGTTCGATCTGTTCGAGGACACCCGGTCGCAGGACCTTGACGATTACCTCGGTGCCCGACTTGAGTTTGGCCGTGTGGACCTGCGCTATCGACGCTGCAGCCAGGGGCTCGGTATCGAATCGTTCGAAGACATCCTCGACCGTTTCTCCGTAGGCCTCGTTGATGATCTCGATGGCCTCACTAGCCGGGAATGGTGGCACCGCGTCCTGCAGTTTGGCAAGTTCGTCGGCGATGTCGGTTGGCAGCAAGTCGCGGCGCGTCGATATGGCCTGCCCGAACTTGACGAATATCGGTCCGAGCTCCTCGAGCGCGAGGCGTATACGTTCGCCAATAGGTGCCGAGCTGTCGCGGCGCCTTGGCGCCAGGTAAAAGAAGTAGCGCAACGGCCTTAGCAGGTGCGTCTCTTTGATGATGTCATCGAGCCCGTACTTCACGAGTACACGCTGGATTGTGATCATCCGGAAGAGGGTGCGGCGGTTCGACATTTCAGTCTTTACCCTGCAGGCGGTTCATGCGTGCTTCGAGGCGATCTACATCGTCGCGCAGGGCGTTTACGCTGTCCGCAAATCGATCGACTTCATAGCGGCTGGGAACGTCCCGGCTTTCTTCCTGCAGGTACTCACGAATATTCGCACCCATAGTCGACCGGGCATCGCGGCTCCAGTTGCTCACGCCACGCGCAAAATCACCGAGCCGATGGGCAACGACATCACCGACCACACCTGAAAGCTCCTCTTCGATGTCGGGTTTGGCGTAAGCCAGCAGTTTCTGGAAGTCACCGGCGAGCTGCGGGTCGCCCGTTAGCTCGAGCGAGCCACTGCGCAGGGCGCTGGTGCCTGGTGCGCCCGCCATGCGGGCGAGCGTCAGCAAGGAACCGCTGATAACGACATCCGGTTCGGCATCGCAGTCAGTCGTGAGTTCGAGGCTTTCTTCGCCGAGTATGAACCACGCCGCCAGTGCCGTGTTCTGCACCCGAATAGCGATGACCGTGCCAGCCATTTTCTCGCAGAGTTCGTGAGCAGGCGTCGTTGCGCGGATGTTGCGATTGAGGACGCTGGCGACCGGGCGCAATGCAGCTTCGAGCGGATTCATCGTTTCAGATCCGGTAACCAACGTGCAGGGCGACGATACCGGCCGCGAGATTGTGATAGCGGCAGCGCTCAAAACCGGCGTCTTCCATCATCGACTTGAGAGTCTCCTGGTCCGGATGCACGCGAATCGACTCGGCGAGGTACTGGTAGCTGTCGGGATCATCGGTAACCAGCTTGCCGAGCGCCGGCAACACCTTGAAAGAGTACAGGTCGTAGGCTGGCTTGATCGCTCTGTTCGGTTCAGAAAATTCCAGGATCATGGCTTTGCCGCCGGGCTTTAGCGTGCTGTACATCGAACGAAGGGCGGCTTCTTTGTCGGTAACGTTGCGAAGGCCGAACGCCATCGTGATGCAATCGAAAGTGCCGTCCGCGAACGGTAATTCCTGGGCGTCGACCTGCGTAATAGAGAGATTGCCAGCAACGCCCGCGTCGATGAGACGGCTACGTCCCTGCTTGAGCATGGCCGCGTTAATATCCGCGAGAATGACATGCCCTTCCGGGCCCACCTTCTTCGAGAATTTGCGCGCGAGATCGCCGGTGCCGCCTGCCAGATCGAGGATGACGTCACCGGGCCGCACAGCGGCCTGGTCGATGGTGAAGCGCTTCCACAGGCGATGGAGGCCTGCCGACATCAGGTCGTTCATCACATCGTAGCGACTTGCGACCGAATCGAACACGCCACGCACCATCTTCGCCTTGTCGTCCGCGGCGACAGACTGGTAGCCGAAATGGGTCGTGTTGTCGGAGTCCTGCTTGGCCATTCTTATTGCTCTCTTCCGGCAGGCGAGGATACCGGAAATAAGGTGCCAGTCACCCTATTTCCGTAGTGTAACGCTGGGTAGCCGTAATTCCCGCAGGAAATAGGGTGACTGGCACCTTATTACCTTATTTTTTAGAGGATGTACCTGCTGAGGTCCTCGTCCTGCGATAGCTCGGCGATGTGGTCGTTCACGTAACCCGCGTCAACCGTGAGTTTCAGCCCGCTCTTGTCCGAGGCCTCGAAGGAGACCGTTTCGAGCAGGCGTTCCATCACCGTGTGCAAGCGGCGCGCGCCGATATTCTCGGTGTTCTCGTTGACGTGGTACGCAATTTCGGCGATGCGCCGGACGCCGCTCTCCGCGAAACTCAGCACGACTTCCTCGGTATCGAGTAAGGCAACGTACTGCGATGTCAGGGACGCATCGGGCTCGGTCAGTATGCGCACGAAATCCTCCGTCGTCAGGGATTTCAGCTCGACGCGAATCGGCAATCGGCCCTGCAACTCAGGGATCAGGTCAGACGGCTTCGAGACGTGAAAAGCGCCGGACGCGATAAACAGGATGTGATCGGTCTTGACCATGCCGTACTTCGTGTTGACGGTTGACCCCTCGACGAGCGGCAGCAGGTCGCGCTGCACGCCTTCTCGCGAGACATCCGCGCCCTGCGTTTCGGAGCGTCGCGCAACCTTGTCGATCTCGTCGAGGAACACGATGCCGTGCTGCTCAACCGCTTCGAGCGCCTGTGTCTTGAGTTCCTCTTCGTCCACCATCTTGGCGGCCTCTTCGTCAGTCAGGTGACGGAGCGCCTCCTTGACCTTGAGCTTGCGAGTCTTTGCATGACTGCCACCGAGGTTCTGGAACATGCCCTGGAGCTGACTGGTCATTTCCTCCATCCCGGGGGGCGCCATGATCTCGACGCCCATGGGCATCGCCTGGATATCGATCTCGATTTCCTTGTCGTCGAGCTTGCCCTCACGGAGCATCTTGCGGAATTTCTGGCGGGTATCGGAGTCAGCCGGGGTCGTCTCGGGTTCCTGGGTAAAGCCGACATTGCGGGAAGGGGACGGCAGCAGTGCGTCGAGAATCCGCTCCTCTGCCGCGTCTTCGGCGCGGAAACGCACCTTGGACATCGCGTCTTCGCGGATCATCTTGATCGCGACATCCACCAGGTCACGAATGATGCTGTCGACCTCGCGTCCGACGTAACCGACTTCGGTGAACTTGGTGGCCTCCACCTTGATAAACGGCGCCCTGGCCAGGCGTGCGAGACGCCGCGAGATTTCGGTCTTGCCGACGCCGGTCGGCCCGATCATCAAAATATTCTTCGGCGTTATTTCGCTGCGCAATGGCTCGTTAACCTGCACGCGCCGCCAGCGATTGCGCAATGCAATGGCGACAGCACGCTTGGCCTCGTCCTGGCCGACAATGTGTTTGTCCAGCTCCTGGACGATTTCCCTGGGGGTCATTTGGGACATGATCAGAGTTCTTCGATGGTGATGTGCTGGTTCGTGTACACGCAAATGTCGCCCGCGATGCCGAGTGCCTTCTCGGCGATGTCACGTGCCTCCAAATCCGTGTTGTTCAATAGTGCGAGCGCCGCAGCCTGTGCAAAGGGACCACCGGAGCCGATTGCCATGAGGTCATTCTCTGGTTCGATGACGTCACCGTTGCCCGTCACGACGAACGATTTCTCTTCATCGGCGACACAGAGCAGGGCTTCGAGCCGGCGCAGGCGCCGATCAGTGCGCCAGTCCTTGGCGAGCTCGATTGCCGCGCGGGTCAGGTTGCCGTATTGCTCGAGCTTCGACTCGAACAGCTCGAACAGCGTGAAAGCATCGGCCGTGCCGCCGGCAAACCCGGCGATTACACGGCCGCCGGAGAGTGGCCGCACCTTGCGGGCGTTGCCCTTCATGACGGTACTGCCCATGCTGACCTGGCCGTCACCGGCTATGGCTACCTTGCCATTGCGGCGGACCGAGACAATGGTTGTCCCTCTGAATTGTTCCATCGTGTATTCCTGCTGTTGGGCCCGTGCTTTAGTCTTTTTTGCGGGCGCGTGGATGGGTCTGGTCGTAAATTTGGGCGAGATGCTGGAAATCAAGGTGTGTGTACACCTGGGTCGTCGAAATATTGGCGTGGCCCAGTAATTCCTGGACGCCGCGCAGATCGTGGCTCGACTCGAGGACGTGCGTCGCGAACGAATGGCGGAACAGGTGCGGATAGACGTTGGCGTCGATTCCCTGCTGTTTGGCCCAGTGCTTGACCCGGGACTGAACGGATCGTGCACTGATGCGCTTACCGCGGTTGCTGACGAACAGCGCCTTCTCATCGGCATCGGCCATGTCCTGGCGCGTGATGGCCCATTGTCGTAGCGCCTTGAGTGCCTGCCGACCTACCGGGACGATGCGGTCCTTATTGCCCTTGCCCGTCACGCGCACGGTCGCGTCATGCATGTCGACGTCGCCGAGGTTCAGGTCGGTGAGTTCGGCCAGGCGCAGGCCCGACGAATAGAGGAGTTCGAGAATGGCCCGGTCGCGGTCCACGATCGGACCGTCGCCAGAAATCTGCAGCAGTCGGGCCATCCGGTCCGCGTCGAGGTTATCCGGCAGGCGTTTCTTGCCCTTTGGCGCCGATACCGACGTGATGGGATTCCTGTCCACTTCTTTTTCGCGAATAAGGTAGCGAAAGAACGTGCGCGCCGCGGACAGTCGGCGCTGGATGCTCTTGCCACTCAAGCCCTTGCGAAAACAGGCTGCCGCGTACGCCCGGACATGCTCGCTGTCGAGCTCCCGCCACTCGGCAACTCCTGATTTCTCGCAGTAGGCCACAAGCGTCTCGAGGTCTCGACGGTAGTTCTTGCAGGTTAGCGGCGACAGGCGACGCTCGAATTCGAGGTGCCGGATAAAACGGTCGATCCAGCCAGCCTCATTCACAGGATCAGCTTCACGAGGTCAGGTTCCTAGAAACGCTTCAGGGACCCTGTAACGAGGTCGCCAAGGCGTGCCAGGAAGTCGAGGCTCATGCCGGGGTGGAAGCGGTCGCTGTCAACGCTGCCGACGGCGAGAAAGCCGAGTTCGGCGCCGTCTCCCAATGGTACGAGCGCGGCTGAGCCAATCTCGTCAGCGTCTCCATGAAACAGGAACTCGCGCTGCGAATCGCGAATCTTGCCGCAACGAGCGCTGGTCCCGCCGAGGAATGTGCTGAATGGCTTAAGCGCAGGGTCGTCTTTCTTAACGGCCCTGAAGAACCGCCCGGCGTTAATATCGTCGAACGCCTCGGGATCACCGAACAGAACGAGAACCGCATGGTCGGCATCGAATCCCGACCGCATGGCCTCTTCGATCACAACAATCGTCCGGTCCAGGTCACTGGCATCGAGCAGTTGCATCGTGAGCTCGTGAATTTTGGCGCCCAGCAGGTCGTTGGCACGAGCAACTTCGATGAGTTCCTTGAGCTGGCGCTCCAGTTTCAGGTCCTTCTGCCGCAGTACAGCAACCTGGCGTTCAACCAGGGAAACTGCGCCACCGCTGGCATGCGGGAGGATGAGTGAACTGAGCAGTGTCGAGTGACGTTCGAAAAAGTCGGGATGCGCCGCGAGGTAGTCGTGGATCGACTGTTCCGAGAGTTCCTCTTCGACAAATTCAGCTTCGGCTTGCGTACTCATAAATCCATGATTCCTTTAGAAATATACTCGGCGTTTCCCGTGAGCCAAACCGGCTCCGAACCACCCGGCCAGCTTACCACGAGTTGGCCGCCAGGCAGTCGAACGTTAACTGAATCGTCGAGCAGGCCGAGCGCCTGTCCAGCGACAACAGCGGCGCATGCGCCAGTGCCGCAGGCGGCGGTTTCCCCGACGCCACGTTCGAATACCCGCAAGTCCATGTTGCCGCGGTCACGAATGCGGGCAAAGCTGACATTGGTGTGCACCGGATAGCGTTCATGCTTCTCGATCAGAGGCCCAAGTTCTTCGACGCGGGCGGTATCGACGTCTTCGACGAACAGGATGCAGTGCGGGTTGCCCATGGATACTGCGCAAATCGAAAACGCTTCGTCGCCAACGGCCAGTTCATAGCGTTCGGCACGGGCGTCCGTCACAAACGGAATGGCGGCGGGCTCGAATTCCGGAACGCCCATGCTGACGGCGACGAGCCCGTCATCGTCGACACGGGCTTCGACAGATCCCGCCGGGCTGTCGAGTTGAAAGGACTGCGCATGACCGCTTTCGTTGGCGAGAAAAGCGGCCACGCAACGCACGCCGTTGCCACATTGTTCAACCTCCGAACCATCCGCGTTGAACACACGGTAGCTGGCCGCGAACCTCGAATCAGCCGCTTTCTCTACCCACATGAGCTGGTCAAAACCCGGTCCGGAGGCGTCACTTCCAAGCTCACGTAGCGCTCCTGAAGACGGTACTGGCGCATTGCCGTTTCGCTGGTCGACGACGAGAATTTTGTTTCCCGTGCCGTGCATTTTTGTGTAAGCGACTTTCATGGACTTTTTGGGTTAGCGTCTGTAGTTTACATAAACCTGAAATCGAGCGAACCAAAATCGATCAACCAATAACCAATCTAACAACATTGCCCAGGAGAGGATCATGCGGCACATAATGGTTATGAATGCGAAGGGCGGCTGCGGGAAAAGCACCCTCGCTACAAACATAGCTTCCTACTTTGTAAACGAAGGCGCCACCGTCGCGTTGGTCGACTACGATCCCCAGAGATCGGGACTCGACTGGCTGGATAGACGTCCCGACAACCGGCCGTCCATCGCCGGTGTCGCAGGCTTCGATGGCGGCATGCGGCATGTGCCACGTAACGCGGATATCGCTGTTATCGATGCACCCGCCCGGTCGCATGGCGCAGAGCTGACGGATCTCGTGAAACATGCCGAAACCATCGTCGTGCCGGTCCTGCCGTCGACCATCGACATGCAGGCGACGACGACTTTCCTGGATGAACTCCGGAATGTCGGCAAAATCGAGCGCAAGCAGGCGAAGTTCGGTCTCGTCGCGAACCGCGTGCGCGACAATACGCTGATCTTCGACGATCTCGATGAGTACCTGACCAAGGCGCGGGCACCCTACGTTGCGGCGCTGCGCGAGGCGCAGAATTACGTGCGTGCCTACACCCGCGGTCTCGGTATTTTTGAGCTGCCTGAGTATCTTGCCTGGCCCGATTGGGACGAGTGGGAACCGCTGACGGCCTGGCTCAGGAGCAAGCGAAGCCAGCCGTAGGTGTCGCCCGTAAGACGGGCTCCTACAGGCTGTTCCTGATTCCCTCTTCCGGTGTGCGCGGTGTGACACCGAGCACCTCGTGCATCTTCGTTGTATCCACGATGCGTGATGAGGCCATGAAGGCAAGGCGTGCCGGCGAGAATTCCTCTTCGGCCTGTGCGCGGGTGATCTCGCGTGGCCCAGGCAATCCTGCCTGCCGGGCAACCTCGTCGGCAAACCAGGTCGAGCTGCGATGGTCGCCATCGCCCACGTTATAGATGCCAGCCGGCGTCTCCGCGGACAGTGCCGCGATGCAGCAGGTGACGAGGTCATCGACATGGATGCGGTTACCAGGATTGGCTTCATCGTCACTGATGTATGCCCCGCCTTCGCGGAGACGGTCGACGCCCAGTCGGCCGGGGCCGTAAATGCCCGGAGCCCGCAGTATCGCGAGGTCACTACCTGTTCGTTTGGCCCACCGGGTCAGCAGGTCTTCTGCCGCGACACGTGGCCTGGACATTCGGCTGTTCGGATTAACCGGCGAGTCCTCGG
Organism: uncultured Woeseiaceae bacterium; assembly: GCA_964557165.1. GTDB lineage: Bacteria > Pseudomonadota > Gammaproteobacteria > Steroidobacterales > Woeseiaceae > UBA1847. The sequence goes on along the minus strand of CAZKZE010000009.1, from coordinate 8,210 downwards.
TAACAACGGCACCGTTGCAGTCGCCGTACACGCCGGTCGTGCTGATGTAGACGAAGCGCTTCGGCGTCGGCGACAGGTGTTCGAGGAAGCGCTGCAGGCGCGTATCGTCCGCGTCGCCTGGAGGGCACGTGTACAAAACGGCGTAGTGCGCCGGCAAGTCGAACACCGACGCATCTAAAGCGTCGAAATCAACGAGGTGGAACGGTCGGTCGGTTTCTATGGGTGAACGGCTGGCGCCGGCGACCTTGTCGGAAGGCAGGCGCTCGAGGACGCGGTGGCCCGTGTACCCGGTTCCCGCGACGAGCGTGAACATGCTTACTTGCCGTCGATGTGGGGAATGGCCGTCAGAGGTTCCGCGGCGATCATGCCGAGGCCGTCCCGATATGCATCGGCCGCCGCATCGGCTTCGCCCATTTGCGCAAGCAGGGCGCCGTAGTCCTGGTAGGCCTCGGGTGTCGGCCGCATGCTGATGACGGTTTCCAGGTAGCTGCGGGCCTTGCCCCAAAGCTCGTTACGCTGGCACAGGCGTGCTGCCGCGAGCAGCAGGTCGGCATCCTCACCGTGAGCTTTGAGCCAACCCTCGGCTCGTTTCAGTTGCTTCGTCGTGTCGGTGGCTTCAACGAGGCCGTAGAGTCGTACGAGCGGCGCGCGCCAGTTCGATCTCAGTGCGGAGGCCAGCTCCTTCTCGGCGCGATCATTGAGTCCGGCACGCATCAGGCCCTCGTAGTAGGCCTCGAGCAACGTGATTTCAGATCTTAGTGGGCGCGGAATGTTCTTCCACGCATGATCCAGCACATCCGCATCCGCCGCTTTGTCGAGTGCTTCCTTGTGCACACGGATGGCCCACTTCTCGACTATCTCGGGTTTGACCTGGGTGCTCTTGCGAAGCCGCGGCAGGATCCCGCCCAGCGCATCCCAGTCCTCGAGCTCGTAATAGAGGCGGCCCATCAGCGCCAGGGCCTGTGCATGGTCTCTGGAGTGTTCTTCGAGCTGCCGCAGCGTTGCCAGGGCCTGCTCGTTATGGCCACGGTCAAGCTGAAATTCAGCCTGCGTCAGCAGGACGGCGTTCGTCGCTTCGGGTGCTTCCTCGTAGGCAAGTCGCAGCCACTCGTCACGGCGATCGTCGCGGCCCTGCAAGTGCGCGGCGCGGGCTGCCTGCAGGTAATTGAACAGTGGGGAATCGCTCGTGCTCGCGGCGCGCGCCAGCATCTTCTCGCCACGAGCGAGGTTACCCTCGGCCATGGCGATCATGCCTTTCGTGAGTTTCTGCCCGGAACGGGCTGAACGATACCGGCCGGCCGCCTCGCCCAGGCGGCGTGGCGCGACGATGATCTTGCGAATCAACCAGGCCGCCAGCACCAGCCCGATGGCAAGCATGGCAAGTACCGACACCGACATCTCGATGACATAGCCACGGAACGTGATGATCACATAGCCAGGATCCGCGAGCAGAAAGTGCGTGCCAAATGCGGCGGCAAGCAGGACCAATACAAAGATGATGCCGAATTTCACTGCGCGTTCTCGTTCAGCGTGCGGAACTGGCGCAGCAGGCGCAGTGATTCCGAGATATCGGGTGTCGCCGTCGTGAATACATGGCCCCGAATCTCGGCGATCGTTTCCAGTGCGCCGGTGACCGCTGTACTGCCTGTGTCGAAGTACTCATTCAACAGGGCACTCGTGTCGTCCAGCGTCTGTTCGAAGATGGCCTGCTCACCACGCAACAGCGCGAGGCGGGCAGACTGCAGTTGCAGCGCGATGTTGTTGCGCAGGAAAAACTCGGCGTCAGGCGACAGCTGCACGAGTTTTGCGCGTTCCGGCGGCGTGACTTTAACCAGGCCGGACATGGCGTTCTTCACAGACGACCAGGCCCGGCTCGGACCACTTTGCTCAGGATCGAATTCCGGTGCCTCTTCCTCAGCGTCCGTATTGCCGGCAAGCGGCAACGACTCAACAACCCGTGCCAGGCTCGCGAGCGTCAGCGTCGCGCCTTCAATGTCGGGTTTCTCCATGACATCCAGTGATGCGAGTTCGTCGGAAATCGCGCGGCGCACATCGGTTAATGCCGGGTTGGCGAGCTGCACGATACGTTCGTCAGCCATTCTCAGGGCCAGGGATGCCAGGTGCGGATTGTTCGCGAGTTGCAACTGGGCGTTCGCGATCTGCATGTAGTATTCGGACTCCGCGAGTATCCACGCATCGCGCGCACCTTCCGACACGCCGGCCAGCGAGGCGACCGACCCTTCAAGCGTGGAGATGCGGGCGGGTAGTGAACTCAGCAGGCGGATGCGTTCTTCCAGTTCACGGCGAAGCTGATCGACCGCCGCGTCGACGCCCGGATCCCGGGCGCTGAGTTCGGCGATCTGCGCCTCGAGGCCGGAAATGGATTGCGTGCCGCTCGTAATACGGCTGTCGAGCCGCGCCACCTGGTCATCAACGGAGGTATCGTCGGCGCCCCGCCAGTTCTGCCAGGCCGTGTAGCCGGCGGCCGCGAGAGCGATCAGGGCGAGGAGAAACGCGAGCCAGGCAACCGAATTGCCTGAACGTTGTCGTTTCGGCTCGTCCGCTACGGTCGGTTCTTCAACAGTTTCCTGAACAGGTTCATCAACCGGTTCTTCCACCGCTGCTTCCTGCTCTTCGTCTGCGGAAACTTCCTGTTCGTTGTCTTTCTCGCTCATGGTGCTATTCCGGAATCGGTACTCTGAATTGCGATTATCGCTTGAACCATCTCATCGGCGCCCGGGCCGGCGGCAAGGGTCGGCCGGGACGCGGGATAGCGGTCCAAGGCCTCTTTTAACACACGACCTGCGGGCGTCACCAGTAGGGTGGTTGCCAGTTGTGCAGCACACCATGCGGGCAGTATTTCCGCGAGGTTGATGAGTGATTGTACGCTCATCACGGTGATGACATTGATCTCGCCCTGACGCCAGCGGGACTCGAGGTCGGCCAGTGTTTCGGGCCCGACCTCGGGCAGACGTCGCTCGTAAACGGACAGGTATTCCACGGCGGCGCCGCGCGCCGTGAGTTCCTCCGCCAGGAGCTCTCGTCCGCTCGTGCCGCGGATGATACGGATATGCGTGCCCTCGACGTCCCGCAGCGCCGGCTCTTCAAGAAGATGCTCGCTGTCAAAACCGCTCGCCGGCTGGATGTCGACGACCCGGCCGGCCGCTTTGACGGCTTTGGCCGTGGCAGGACCGATGACGGCGATTCTGCCACCATCCGTGAACTCGATGCCGTATTCCACGGCATTGCGGCTGACGAATATGACGATATCCGGCTTGCCGAGTTCTGCAGCCCGCTGGTGCACGACATTGTCATCGAACGGCGCAATCTCCATGACCGGGAAGCAGTAGGCACGGCCGCCTTGCCCTTCGATTGCGTTGACGAGCTCGGTCGCCTGGGTGCGCGGTCGTGTGACGAGAACGCCCACGCCTTGCAGGGGGCGATCAGCCATGCGTGGCTCCGGCGGCCTCGAGCAATTCGGCCGCGCCGCTTTCCAGCAGTCTTGCGGCAAGCGTCTCGCCCAGTTGCACAGCGTTGTCGGCCGGGCCGCTGATGCTGTCGCGAATAAACTCACTGCCATCCGGCATTGCGACGAGCGCAGTCACGCTCATTTCTCCATCGTCGATGGTGGCGAACGTGGCGACGGGAGACTGGCAGCTTGCTTCCAGGACTCTCGCAATTGCGCGTTCGGCCAGCGTTGTTTGTACTGACGTATCGTGGTTCAGCTTGGCGAGCGTGCCGCGCAGTTCAGTCGCATCCTCGAGGCACTCGATGCCAACGACGCCCTGGGCCGCGGCCGGCAGCATTTGCTCAGGCAGGAACTGCTGGCTGATGCGCTCATCGAACTCAAGGCGCTCGAGACCTGCGGCCGCCAGGATAATCGCGTCATATTCACCGTTGTCGAGCTTGGCGAGTCGCGTGTTGACGTTGCCGCGTAGTGGCTCAATGCGAAGGTCGGGCCGCATCATCTTGAGTTGCGCCTGGCGCCGCAGGCTGGAGCTACCGATCAGCGCGCCCTCGGCGAGATCGGCGAGCTGTTCGCCATTAGGCGAGACGAGCGCATCGGCGTGGTTCGCGCGTTCCAGCATGGCAGCAAGACAGAACCCGTCCGGCATCTCTGCGGGAACATCCTTCATGGAATGCACGGCGATGTCGGCCTCCCCGCGTTGCATGGCGACTTCCAGCTCCTTGATGAACAGGCCCTTGCCACCGATCTTTTGCAGGCTGCGGTCCAGAACCTCGTCTCCGCGTGTCGACATTGGCACAAGTTCGACGGATTCGACTTCCGGAAGGTCGCTCAACAGGGCAGCAACGTGCTCTGCCTGCCACAGGGCGAGGGCACTTTTGCGGGTGGCTATGCGGATCTTCATGATTCTTTTAAGCGGCGCTTCACTTCGGCGACATGCCGGCGGCTGATTATCAGCTCTTTGTCGTCGACTTGCGAGTCGTCGCGCAGTACAACGCGGCTTTTGCCCTCGGTGTTCCTCTCGATGCGCTCGATACGATCAACCGCGATCAATGCACCGCGGTGAATACGCACGAAACGATCTCCAAACTCGGCTTCCAGTGACTTAAGTGAATCATCAATGAGGTCGTTACCGTTATCGTGGTCTACCGCAACGTATTTCTGGTCCGCGAGAAACGAGGTTATCTCTGCCACAGGGATCAATTTGAGCTCGCCGTGCGCATGCGCGCAGACGTGTTTGCGCCCGATATCCAGTTTCGCCTCAGCCGCCGCTTCACTGAGCGCGCTGCCAGTAAACCGCGATGCCTGTTCAAGCGCTCCTGTCAGGCGCGAGCGGCGTACGGGCTTCAGGACATAGCCGATAGCGCGCGCCTCGAATGCGTCGATCGCGTACTCGTCGTAGGCTGTGGTGAACACGACGGCCGGCGGGCTCTCCAGGGCATTAAGGTGATGTGCGGCTTCGATGCCTTCCATTCCGGGCATGCGAATATCGAGTAGTACGACATCGGGCGACAGCCTGGCAGCCAGCTCCAGCGCCTCGTGGCCGTTCGCAGCCTCGCCAACAACCTCGTACCCGTCTTCGTCGTCGAGAATCTGTCGCAGCCGGTCGCGTGCGGGTTTCTCGTCATCGACGACCAGCACTTTCAGGACTGTCATTCGGAGCCCTCATCGAGCGGAAAACGCAGGACGACCGTGTAGCTATTTTCTGCATCGTCGACGTTCACACTCGCGCGATTGCCATAAGCAAGCTCGAATCGTTGCCGGATATTGTCCATCGCCATCTTGTTGCCATGCTTGCTGCGGGCTTTTCCCGGGGCAACCGGGTTGGACACCGATATCTGCAGGTACTGCCCGTCGCGTTCGCCAGCGACCGTAACGTCGCCGCCATCCGCGAGCAGTTCAATGCCGTGGTAAATCGCGTTTTCGATGAGTGGCTGGATAGTCAGGCTCGGGATTCGCGCCCGCATCGGCAGGTCTTCAATCTTCCAGCGAATGTTGAGACGTTCCCCGAGGCGCAGTTTTTCGATGCGCTGGTAGATAGCCGCCACTTCAAGCTCTTCCTTGATGCTGGTCCGATTGCGCGTGCTCGAGAGGCTTGCACGCAGCAGGTCGGACAGGTCCTCTACGGCCTCCTCGGCCTGGCGTGGGTCCGTGCGAGTCAAAGAGGCAATCGTGTTCATGCTGTTAAACAGGAAATGCGGCCGTATCAGCGCCTGCAAGGCACTGATACGGGCCTGTGCCTCGAGCACGATGCTGCGGCGCCATTCGCTGGACACGTACAGGTAGCGCATCGCAAGTGCGATGAAGATCGAGCTGATGGCGAATGTGCGCAGCAGGAATACGGAATGCGAGTCGTCGATGATCGTCACGCCGGCGAAGCGCCACATGAGCTGCCATGACAGCTCGGCTACGATGACGCACATGCCGACCAGGATGACGAAGCTGATTACGAACGCGCGATTCCTGCCGGCACTCTCGAGGCGAGAGCGCAGCTGGCACATGACGGCGCAGCCGAGGAGTGCAAGCCACAGGACAAAGAAGGACGACTTCGACAGGTGGATCAGGAATTCTCCACCCGGCTCGTAGGCCGCGATCGTCAGGACAATGGCAACGAGCTCGGCGACGAGCAGGACAATAAACAGGGTGCCCGCCGCGCAGAAATCGGGCAGGTAAACCTGGGTACTTTCGCTGGGTGAGTCGGGTGCTGCGGTCAAGCGCGCGCTCCTTCAACGTATGCGGGCATTGTACCGCCCGCGAGCGCGCGACGCTTGGACGTGGGTCCGCTTAGGAGCAGAACTCCGTGATCTGGTCTTCGGCTTTTTGCCGGGCTTCCTGGCGTTGTGCTTCGTCCAGGTACACGCGTTCACCGTTCTCGTCTGTGCGATACATGCGGCGCGATTGCAGGTACGACTCGAGGCGCGCCCTGGAGCGGTCGCATTTTTCCTGCCGGGCTTGCTCGGCAGCAGCATTGTCGGCAGCTTCTGCCTGGGCCGCCGCGGCTACAGACGCTGCTTCTTCGCGTGTCGTCCGGGCTTCAACGCGCTTCTCTACGCGCTTCTGAACAGCCGTGTTATCGGTCGGTTGGTACGTGATGCCCAGGCGCTCTTCGGTTGCGGCGCCGCTCGGGCGGTCCTCGTAATAGACGTTGCCGTCCTCATCCGTCCACTTGTAGATTTCATTTGCCGCGGCGCCGCCAGCAACGGTCATCGCCATAACTGCAAATGAGAACACAATCCGCTTGCCTTTCATCGAAATCCTTCCTGGCACAGGGTGCCTGACATAAGGTGTTGAACAACGGACTAATTAGACCACGATCAGCGCTATGATGGTGTGAACATGGTCACAGCGCAATCCGGACCCTGGTGCGGCCGGTAGAAAAAAGCGGGCCTTGCGGCCCGCTAAGTGTTTGCTTTTTGAGGAGATTTTGTTTTCAGGTGAATTGGGTGGCGTGGTGCCTAACAGCCATTATGTCATTCCGACACCACGCTCCCGGGTCATTCCGCCGACGTGAACTCGGGATAGGCTTCGAGGCCGCACTCCGAAATATCGACGCCTTCGTACTCTTCTTCCTCGGAGACGCGAATGCCGACGGTCTTCTTGAGCAGGAGCCACACCAACAGGCTGGTGATAAACACCCACGCAAAGATCGAGACAATGCCGATAAGCTGTGCCACCAACGATGCCTCATCGTTGGTGATGCACACGGCCAGCAAGCCCCAGATACCAACGACCCCGTGAACCGAAATGGCGCCGACCGGATCGTCGATACGCAGCTTGTCGAGAGTCACGATAGAGCCGACGACGAGAACACCGCCCACGGCGCCGATCAGCAAAGCGGCCAGGGGCGACGGTGTGAAGGGCTCAGCCGTGATGGCGACCAGTCCCGCGAGCGCGCCATTCAATGCCATTGTCAGATCAGCCTTGCCGAACCAGAAACGGGAGAGCAGTAAGGCGAACACGAGACCGCCAGCCGCCGCCATGTTGGTGTTAACGAAGATCAGTGCCACGGCGTTGGCATTGTCGACACCGGTAACCTGCAACTGCGAGCCGCCGTTGAAGCCGAACCAGCCGAGCCACAGGATCAGCGTGCCGATTGCGGCGAACGGCAGGTTACTGCCCGGGATTGCATTGACCTGGCCATCCTTGCCGTACTTGCCCTTGCGCGCACCGAGCAGGAGGACACCGGCCAGGGCAGCTGCAGCACCGCAGAGATGGACAACGCCCGAACCTGCGAAATCCAGGAAGCCGGCCTGCTCGAGGAAGCCGCCGCCCCATTTCCAGAAGCCCTGTACCGGGTAGATGAATCCCGTCAGTACCACTGCAAAGGCGAAGAACGACCAGAGCTTCATGCGTTCGGCCACGGCACCCGACACGATCGACATGGCGGTTGCGACGAACACGACCTGGAAGAAAAAGTCTGACAGCGTCGAGTAGTAGGCGTCGCCGGCCATGACCGCTTCGACCGAGGCGTCGTCCTTGCCAAGGATGCCCATGTTGGCCAGTGCGTTGAATACACCGCCCTCAAAAGCTCCGCCCGGGTACATGATGGAGTAACCCACGATCATGTACATGATGCAGGCGATCGAGTAGAGACCGACGTTCTTGGTCAGGATTTCGGCCGTGTTCTTGGCGCGAACGAGGCCGGCCTCGAGCATCGTGAAGCCCGCTGCCATCCACATGACGAGGGCTCCACAAACGAGAAAATAGAAAGTGTCGAGCGCATAGGCAATTTCAGTGACCTGTG
>CAZKZE010000008.1:2769-54399 GCA_964557165.1 uncultured Woeseiaceae bacterium | reverse complement strand
GTGTCATCGGCTATGTCGATGACTATAAGAAACTCATCTTGCAGGACCCCGCCGGTATCTCGGCGAAGCAAAAGCTCTTCTGGCAGTCTAGTGCGGCCCTGATCGCCGCCATAGCCCTGTACGTTGCGGCAACGGATGAGGTGCAAACCTCACTGTTGATCCCGTACTTCAAGGACCTGGCCATCCCCCTGGGTGTGTTCCAAGTTGTCGTGACGTACTTTTTTATTGTCGGCTTCAGTAATGCAGTCAATCTTACTGATGGCCTCGACGGTCTCGCGATTATGCCGACCGTCCTCGTCGGCGGTGCGCTCGGCATCTTCGGTTACGTCACGGGTCACGTGAACTTCGCCGAGTACCTCGGCATTCCATACGTCGCGGGCACGGGCGAGATGCTCGTTTTCTGCACGGCGATGGCGGGCGCAGGACTCGGCTTCCTGTGGTTTAACACGTATCCCGCGCAGGTGTTCATGGGCGACATCGGTGCGCTATCGCTAGGCGCTGCACTCGGCGCGGTGGCCGTCATCGTGCGCCAGGAAATCGTACTCGCGATCATGGGCGGCATCTTCGTCATGGAGACGCTGTCGGTCATGATCCAGGTCGCCTCGTTCAAGCTGACCGGCAAGCGCGTGTTCCGCATGGCGCCCATCCACCATCACTTCGAACTGAAGGGCTGGGCCGAGCCCAAGGTCATCGTTCGATTCTGGATTATCACGGTCATCCTCGTGTTGATCGGCCTGGCGAGTTTGAAGATACGATGAGCGCCGCTAAGTCGACAGTGGACAAGGATCTGGTCGTGGGCCTCGGCGCCACCGGCTTGTCTATTGCGCGGTATCTGAAGCGCAATGACGCGAACGCGATCTTCTTTGACAGCCGCGAGGAACCACCCGGCCTGGAAGAGCTGGAGGAAATCTTCCCGGATCCGGAGCTGCGTCTCGGCAATGACGCTCTGCCGAAAGGAGTCAGCCGGGTCATTGCCTCGCCGGGTGTTCCCGACAGTCATCCGCTGCTCAAGAAAGCACGCAAGAAGAAAGTCGAGGTCGTTTCCGACATCGAACTGTTTGCGCGCGAGACGGCGAAACCGTTTGTCGCGGTTACGGGCTCGAACGGCAAGAGCACTGTGACCACGCTCCTGTATCACATGTGCCGGGCGGATGGCCGAGAGGTACTTGCCGGCGGCAACCTCGGTGAGCCGGCACTCGACCTGCTCGAGAGCGACGCTCCGGACATCTATGTGCTCGAGCTGTCCAGCTTCCAGCTGCAGCGCACCCAGGAATTGCCGGCGGAAGTAGCTCTTCTGCTCAACATATCACCGGATCATCTCGACTGGCACGCCGATGAGGACGAATACCGGGCAGCCAAGTACCGAATTTTCAAAGATGTCGACGCGGCCGTTATCAATCGTGGCGACCCGGAAGCCGCTGAAAAGGCAAAACATTGCAGCCGGGTGGTCAGCTTCGGCCTCGACGTGCCGGAGGAGGGCCAGTACGGCATACGTGACGAAGACGGCGAGAAGTACCTTGCCTGTGGTGATGTTCTGTTGCTGTCCGTGAAGGACCTGGCGCTCTATGGTTTGCACAATCAACTAAATGCACTCGCGGCGCTCGCGGCCGGTGAGTTGATCGGCCTGGACCTGGCCGGGATGTTGCAGGTCCTCATCGAGTTCCCGGGTCTGCCTCATCGTATGCAGTTTGTTGCCCGCATTGGTGCCGTCGACTACGTAAACGACTCCAAGGCAACCAACGTCGCTGCCGCCGTTGCATCGATTAACTCGGTGGACAGCATGCTCGTACTCGTTGCCGGCGGCGATGGCAAAGGTGGCGATTTCGGCGATCTGGCAGAGGCGATTGAAGGCAAGCTGCGTGGCGCCGTGCTGATCGGCAAGGATGCCGAGAAGATCGCGCACGCGCTCGACACCGTCAAGCCTGTGCATTTCGCAGAGAACATGGAGTCGGCTGTACACATGGCCGCTACCTGCGCCGAGTCCGACGACACCGTGTTGCTCGCACCGGCATGCGCAAGTCTCGACCAGTACGACAACTACATGGCGCGCGGTGACGCGTATCGCGAAGCAGTGGAGGCATTGAAGCGATGACTGCACGCGGCGCACTCATGCCATTCCCGGCAAGGCTAAAGACCGAGCTGCAGATCGATCCGATCTTGTTGACGATCGTGCTGGCGCTGCTGCTGGGTGGCTTCGTCATTCTCGCCTCGGCATCGATATCGATTTCGGACAACGTGGCGGGTAACCCCTTCTTTTATATCCAGCGGCAACTGCTGGCGGCTACGATTGGCGCAGTTGTCGGCGGTATCTGCCTGTTTATTCCCATGCAGGTTTGGCAAAACCTGGGACCGCTATTGCTGTTGCTTGGACTTGCTCTCCTGGCCGTGGTGCTCGTGCCCGGCGTTGGTTACGAAGTAAACGGCAGCACCCGATGGGTCCGCATCGGGATTATGAATCTGCAGGTCTCGGAGCCTGCGCGACTGTGCTTCCTGATGTACCTGGCCGGTTACCTCGTGCGGCGTAGCAAGGCGCTGCGCGAGGAGTTCATGGGCTTCCTGCGACCGATGCTTGTGCTGACTCTGGCCTGCGTCCTGCTGCTTAAAGAACCGGATTTCGGCGCCGCGATCGTGCTCCTGGCGACCGCATTGACGATGATGTTTGTCGCTGGCGCCCGGATCCGAGACTTCATCATGTTCTTCTTCGCGGCGGTCCTCGCGATGGCCGCGCTGGCCATCACGTCACCCTACCGCATGAAGCGGCTCACCGGATTCCTCGATCCCTGGTCCGACCCCTACGACTCCGGCTTCCAGCTGACGCAATCCCTGATTGCCATCGGTCGTGGTGAGTGGTTCGGCGTGGGCCTCGGCGAGAGCGTGCAGAAACTCTTCTACTTGCCCGAAGCACATACCGATTTCGTTTTCGCCGTGTTTGCCGAAGAGTTCGGCCTGCTCGGCTCCCTGACTTTGATCGCGCTTTTCCTGGCACTCCTCTGGCGCGTCTTCAAGCTCGGCAAGCGTGCGCATGACGCCGAGCGTTTTTTCGAGGCGTACCTGGCCATCGGGCTGGGTACGTGGATGGGCCTGCAGGCCTTCATCAACGTTGGCGTCAATATGGGGTTGCTGCCCACCAAGGGCCTGACGCTGCCGTTGATCAGCTACGGCCGCAGCAGCCTGATCATTACGATGATCGGCATTGGGCTGTTGCTGCGTATTCACCACGAGCTCGCCGTCGATGCGAAGCCCGTCAATCGCAAGCGGGGTCGGCGCAAGAAATGAGCAAGCGACCCAATAACAGGCCAATACTTGTAATGGCTGGCGGCACGGGTGGACACGTTTATCCTGCGCTGGCGGTTGCGCGTGCGCTGCAGGCGCAGTCACGCGAAGTCGTCTGGCTCGGTACTCACCGCGGGCTGGAATCTCGAGTCGTGCCAGAGGCCGGTATCGAGATCGAGTGGATTAGTATCAAGGGACTGCGGCGCAAAGGCGCGCTGGCCGTCCTTATCGCACCCTTACAAATTGGCTGGGCGCTGATGCAGTCGCTCGCCGTTATCTTTCGTCGCCGTCCTGCTGCCGTGCTCGGCATGGGAGGTTTTGTCAGTGGACCGGGCGGCGTCGCCGCCTGGCTGACGAGACGTCCCCTGGTAATTCACGAGCAAAATGCCGCAGCAGGCATGACCAACCGTCTTCTGGCGCGTCTTGCCCGGGTTGTGCTGCAAGCCTTCCCGGGCAGTTTTAATTCCAACGTCGATGCTGAAACCGTCGGCAATCCAGTGCGCGAGGATATCGCCGCTGTGCCGCCGCCGCACGAGCGTTACTCCGATCGGCAAGGTCCGCTGCGGGTACTCGTACTCGGTGGCAGCCAGGGTGCCCTGGCGTTGAACCGTACGGTACCGGCATCGCTTGCACTGCTCGATCCGGAACTGCGTCCCGTAGTTCGGCACCAGTGCGGAGAGCGCACGCTGGACGTCGCAGAGCAGGCCTACGCCGAGCATGCAGTTGACGTCGAACTTCTGCCTTTCATCGAGGATATGGCAGCAGCCTACGCATGGGCCGACCTGGTCATTTGCCGTGCTGGCGCTCTTACGATCGCCGAGCTCTGTGCAGTCGGCGTGCCGGCACTGTTCGTCCCGTATCCGGCTGCCGTCGATGACCACCAGACGGCGAACGCGCGGCCGATGGCAGACGCAGGCGCGGGCGAAATCATCCAGGAAAGTGAACTGACCGCGGAAAGGCTCGCCGACCTGCTGCGCGAATGGTTGCAGTCGCGCGCCGAGTTGCTGCGGCGCGCCGCAAAAGCCAGGGCACTCTCGACACCGGAGTCCCTGCAACGAATTACAGACATCTGCATCGAGCAGGCAGGAGCAGCCGCATGATCAAGAAAATGCGTCGCATCCACCGTGTGCACTTTGTCGGTATTGGCGGCTCTGGCATGTCGGGCATCGCCGAGGTGATGGCGAGCCTCGGCTATGCCGTACAGGGCTCGGACATCAAGCCAGGCAAACAGACTCAGCGTCTTGAGGATCAGGGCGCAACCGTATTCATCGGCCACGCTGCCGAGAACATTCGTGAAGCAGATGCGATTGTCGTCTCCAGCGCGGTCGATGAAACCAACCCAGAAGTGGCTGCGGCTCGCGAGCAGCTCATGCCTGTCGTCAGCCGCGCGGAAATGCTCGCCGAGCTGATGCGCTTCCGCTATTCAATCGCAGTTGCCGGTACGCACGGCAAGACCACGACCACAAGTCTTGTTGCCAGCGTGCTGGCCGAGGGAGGCCTGGACCCGACCTTCGTGATAGGCGGGCGTCTCAAGAGTGCGGATGCCAATGCACGTCTCGGCCAGGGCGACTACCTGGTGGCGGAGGCCGATGAGAGCGATGCGTCGTTCGTACATCTCAAGCCGATGCTGGCCATCGTTACCAATATTGACGCCGACCACATGTCGACCTACGACGGCGACATCGACAAGCTGAAGTCGGGCTTCATCGAGTTTCTGCACAACCTGCCGTTTTATGGTCTTGCCGTCGTGTGCAATGACGACCCGGGTGTTAACGATGTGCTCGCGGACATCGGTCGTTCGGTCACGACCTACGGTACGAACGAAGAGGCCGATATTCGTGCCATCAACGTCGAGTTCAATGAGAACACCACGACATTTGATGTGCTTCGTTCAACCAAGGTGGAACGGGAGCACGGGGACACATTCGAGAATGCGTCCCCCCAAATGCACGTAACTCTGAGCCTGCCAGGGCTTCACAACGTCAGAAATTCGCTGGCGGCGATCGCCGTCGCTGACGAACTGCAGATCGGTGACGATGCGGTTGTCGCGGCGCTGGAAAAATTTGAGGGTATCGACCGGCGCTTCCAGAACCTTGGTGAGATCCAGACAAGTGCCGGCAAGGTCCTGCTTATCGATGATTACGGTCATCACCCGACCGAGATTGCGGCTACATTAGCCGCCGCGAAATCCGGTTACCCGGATCGGCGCATCGTGCTGGTCTTCCAGCCACATCGCTACTCGAGAACGCGGGACCTGATGGACGATTTCGCGACGGTGCTGTCTGAGGCCGACGCGCTCGTGCTGCTCGATGTCTACGCAGCAGGAGAAGAGCCGATTGCCGGGGCAGACGGCCGTTCCATGGCCCGCGCAGTTCGAACGCGCGGCGCTGTCGAACCCGTCTTTGTCGAAACCCTCGAAGAACTCGCGCCGGTGCTCGAGGACGTGCTTGCGGACGGCGACCTCGTCCTGGCGATGGGCGCGGGCGATATCAGCGCCTACGCCCACTCGCTTCCCGAGCTTCTGGGTAAAGGCCCGTCGCTGAAGGTGCACTCATGATCGCGACGGCAGCAAACATGAGCGTCCAGGGCGAACTTCGTTACGACGAATCGATGAGCCGCCACACATCATGGCGTGCGGGCGGTCCGGCCGAGACGTTCTTCATCCCCGCGAGTATCGATGACCTGTCCACGTTTCTCGCGGAACTGGATCCGAACACGCCAATCTTCTGGCATGGAGTGGGCAGCAATTTACTCGTCCGCGACGGCGGCTTGCCGGGCGTAGTGATTTCAGCAACAAAGATCTCGCGGCAACTCGAGCAGGTCGACCGGTACACCGCTCGGGCCGGCGCCGGCCTGCCATGCACCCAGCTGGCCAGGCAGTGCATTCGCTGGGAGCTTGGTCCGTCCGAATTTTTCGCTGGTATCCCGGGCACGGTCGGCGGGGCGCTGGCGATGAATGCCGGCGCTCATGGCGGCGAGACCTGGGAGCGCGTCGCATCGGTGCGCACGATCGACCGTGGCGGCGAGATTCACGAGCGGTCGCCGGCCGAGTATTCAGTCGGATATCGCAGCGTGACGGGACCACCGAACGAGTGGTTTATCGAAGCCACATTCCAGTTCGAGCCGGGTGTCGTGCCGAGCATGGACACCATGAAGACGATGCTGGAGCGCCGCAAGGCGACGCAACCGCTGGGACTGCCGAGTTGCGGTTCCGTATTTCGCAACCCGCCGGGCGACCATTCGGCACGGCTTATCGAAGCCGCGGGACTAAAAGGCTACCGGATTGGCGGCGCCGAGGTTTCAGACAAGCACGCCAATTTCATCATCAATCGTGACGCTGCTACAGCGACCGATATCGAAGAATTGATCGAACACGTTCGGCAGACCGTTCTCGACGTTCACGGCGTCGAGCTCCAGCACGAAGTTCGGATTGTCGGCGAGGTGCCCGCATGATCGCGTCAAGCCTGATTGAACAACGTCAAACCGTGACTGACCCTGCAGAGTTCGGCCGGGTAGCCGTCATGCTCGGTGGCAACTCGAGCGAACGCGAGGTATCGCTGGATACCGGTGCAGCCGTGCTCGAGGCGCTGCAGTCGAAGAGCGTCGATGCACACGCCTGGGATCCGGCGGAGAATTCGATGGCCGAGTTTGCCACGGCCGAGTTCGACCGCGTCTGGATCGCCTTGCACGGCCCGGGCGGTGAAGACGGTGCGCTCCAGGGCTTGCTGCAGTGGCTGGAAATTCCCTACACGGGCAGCGGCGTCATGGCGTCCGCTATTGCGATGGACAAGGTGCGCAGCAAGCACCTGTTCCGTGCCGCCGGCATCCCGACGCCTGACTATGCAGTCGTGCGGACTCGTGATGAGGCATCAGTGGCCGCCGAACAGGTGGGCTTTCCATTGATTATCAAACCGTCCGGGCAGGGCTCAAGCGTCGGCATGTCCAAGGTATTCGAACGGGCCGAACTCAATGATGCCGTCGAGCTGGCAATGCAGTACGGCGATACAGCGCTGCTCGAAACCTGCGTCTCAGGCGGTGAGTTCACGGTCGCGGTGTTGCAGGGCAAAGCGCTGCCGAGCATTCGTATCGAGACGCCGCGAGTGTTTTACGACTACCGCGCGAAGTACGAATCCGAGCGTACCGACTATATCTGTCCAGGCACTGAAACGGATGACGAGGAGGCGATCTACGCCAAGCTCGCCGTTGCTGCATTCAGTGAGCTGGGCTGCTCCGGCTGGGGGCGCGTCGATTTTATGACCGGCGCGGATCAACAACCGCTGGTTCTGGAAGTCAACACGGTGCCGGGCATGACCAGCCATAGCCTGGTGCCGATGGCCGCGAAACGAGATGGCATCGATTTCGAGGACCTGTGCTGGCGCATTCTCGAGACGAGCTTCGAGGCGAATTCTGAAGCGGACACGGTGGAGGTAGCAGCTTATGGTGCGTAAGCAAGCCAAACGCCGCAAGCAGAAGAAGGCGCCGATGTTCAAGATGCCGACGTTCCGCATCGGCCGCATTGTTGCGCCGCTCGTTGCCGTGGGCATCGTCGTCGCAACCTATCAGCTCACGATGGTCATGCTCGATCGGAGGATTGCGTCGATCGAAATCAGCGGACCGTTCCAGCGCGTGACGGCCCTGCAGATCGAAGAGGCTATCAGCAATGAAATCGACGCCGGTTTCGTAGGCGCCGATCTCGACAACATCCAGGAACGCATCATCGCCCTGCAATGGATTGACCAGGCGCGGGTCGCACGTCGCTGGCCCAGCCGTATATCGATCACGGTTACCGAACAGGTACCGGCTGCGATCTGGGGTGAACGCGGGCTGCTGAACACGCGCGGCGAATTGTTTGTCAGCGAGGCTCATCACATACCTGCCGAATTGCCGCGACTCAGCGGACCCGATGAAAGCTCTGCCGAAGTGGCAAAACGCTACCTCGAAGTGCGCGACCAGCTGATTCCCGTCGGGCTCGACCTGCGCCGTGTGCACCTCGATGCACGGGGATCATGGGAAATGACACTGGCGAACGGCATCGAAGTTCGGCTCGGCCGCCGGGACGTGTCGCAGCGGACCGGGCTCTTCCTGGATGTCGTTGCCGACATCATTACGGGTCGTGCCGCGGACATCGATTACGTCGATATGCGGTACGGCAACGGCTTCACGATTGGTTGGAAAGGCGGGTCGAAGACTCCGGTCGCCGACCCACAAAAAGACGGGCAGAAAATGCTCGCATCCAGAGGAACGGAGTAGATGACTTCCCGGCGCCCTGACAGAAACATGATCGTTGGACTTGATATCGGCACGTCAAAGGTCGTGGCCATCGTTGGCGAGGCGAATGAAGATGGCAGCATCGAAGTCGTTGGCATCGGTACACACCCGTCTCGCGGCCTCAAGAAAGGTGTCGTTGTAAATATCGAGTCGACGGTGCACTCGATACAACGCGCGGTCGAGGAAGCGGAACTCATGGCCGGCTGCGATATTCACTCGGTTTACACGGGTATTGCCGGCAGCCACGTACGCAGCCTGAATTCCCACGGCATCGTTGCGATTCGCGACACGGAAGTCAGTGCGACCGATGTCGATCGAGTCATCGACGCCGCTCGTGCAGTCGCCATTCCGGCCGACCAGAAGATCCTGCACATACTGCCGCAGGAATTCCTGATCGATAACCAGGAAGGAATCCGCGAGCCGATCGGCATGTCGGGCGTCCGGCTCGAAGCCAAGGTGCATATGGTCACCGGTGCGGAGAGCGCCGCACAGAACATCGTCAAGTGCGTGCAGCGCTGTGGGCTCGAGGTTGACGACATCGTGCTCGAGCAACTGGCATCCAGTTATGCAGTGTTGACCGATGACGAGAAGGAACTCGGTTCCTGCATTGTCGATATCGGGGGTGGCACAACCGACATCGCCGTATTCCTCGGCGGGGCTATCCAGCACACCGCCGTGATTCCGATCGCCGGCGATCAGGTAACTAACGATATCGCCGTGTCGATGCGCACGCCGACGCAGTACGCGGAAGAGATAAAGATCAAGTATGCCTGTGCCTTGTCGCAGCTCGCCAACCCGGACGAGACGATCGAGGTGCCCAGCGTCGGCGATCGGCCGCCGCGTCGCCTTGCCCGTCAGACCCTGGCCGAAATCGTCGAGCCTCGCTACGAGGAGCTCTTCGGCCTGGTTCGCGACGAGCTACGACGTAGCGGTTTCGAGGAACTGATCGCGGCCGGCGTCGTCATCACGGGCGGCAGCGGCAAGATGGAAGGGGCTGTCGAGCTGGCCGAGGAAGTGTTCCACATGCCGGTGCGCCTCGGTGCGCCGCAGTACGTCGAAGGACTAATGGATGTTATTCGCAACCCGATTCACGCCACGGGCGTGGGGCTGCTCTTGTATGGCTACGAAAACATCTCCCGGCGCGACCGCCGCAGCACGCCGATTGGCGGCAACCTGGGTGAAGTGTGGGATCGCATGAAGTCGTGGTTCCAGGGCCATTTTTGAAGGAATTTATTAACCGGGGTCAGTGAGTGCCCCACAGGGAAACGCAAAAAAGCGGAGGAAGACTCAATGTTTGAATTAATGGATGCGCATAGCTCGAGCGCTGTCATCAAAGTCATCGGTGTTGGTGGCGGCGGTGGTAACGCAGTCGCGCACATGGTCGAGACCGGTATCGAGGGTGTCGATTTCATTTGTGCCAACACGGATTCGCAGGCGCTCAAGGGATCGCGCGTGCGAACGTCACTGCAAATCGGTTGCAACATCACGAAAGGACTCGGCGCAGGCGCCGATCCCGATATTGGTCGCCAGGCCGCCATGGAAGATCGCGATCGTATTCAGGAAGTGATCGAAGGTGCCGATATGCTGTTCATCACAGCCGGAATGGGCGGTGGTACCGGTACTGGCGCGGGGCCGATCGTTGCGCAGGTCGCCAAGGAGCTCGGCATACTGACG
This sequence comes from uncultured Woeseiaceae bacterium, assembly GCA_964557165.1. Taxonomy (GTDB): domain Bacteria; phylum Pseudomonadota; class Gammaproteobacteria; order Steroidobacterales; family Woeseiaceae; genus UBA1847. The sequence continues at coordinate 44,184 of CAZKZE010000008.1, read as the reverse complement.
GTCGCAGTCGTGACCAAGCCGTTCCAGATGGAAGGCGGCAAACGTATGCAGATCGCAGAGCACGGCATCGGAGAACTCGGCAAATACGTCGATTCGCTGATCACCATTCCCAACGAGAAGTTGCTCACGGTCCTCGGCGGCGAAACGACGCTGCTTGACGCATTCCGTTCGGCCAACCAGGTGCTGCAAGGCGCGGTACAGGGCATCGCCGAACTGATTACGAGGCCTGGCCTTATCAATGTCGACTTTGCCGACGTGCGCACGGTCATGTCCGAGATGGGCATGGCGATGATGGGTACCGGCGTGTCGCAGGGTGAAGACCGCGCGCGTGAAGCAGCAGAGGCAGCCGTCTCGAGTCCGTTGCTCGAGGACATCAACTTGGCAGGCGCAAACGGCATCCTGGTCAATGTTACTGCCGGAATGGATTTGTCGATTGGCGAATTCCAGGAAGTCGGTACGACAGTCAAGGAGTTCGCGTCGGACGACGCGACGGTTGTCGTCGGCACGGTAATTGATGCGGAAATGACAGACCGCATTCGCGTTACAGTCGTCGCAACAGGTTTGGGCCAGCACGCGGCCGCCGCAGAATCGCCGATGCGAATCGTGCGGCGCACCCAAGCGCAGGCTGAGCCGAACTACCACACGTTGGATAAACCAACCGTGCAGCGCAAGCGCGCCGTTGGTGATGGCCTTGGAGAGGGTGGTCTGCAGGAAGAACTGCTGGACATCCCGGCGTTCCTGCGCCGCCAGGCTGACTGATAAACGAGGGTTACGACCCTCCGGTGTCACTCACTCACCGGCGGGCACCTCCTCCGCGTTGCCGGCCCGGGACGATCCGGGCCGGCCCCCTTAATCCCACGGACTTCAGCAATTAACAGGATCTCGACGCCAGTGAGCTAAGAGTCTAATTCTTGTAGAGTTTTTCCCCGATATGATAGTCTTGCGCGCGATATGTTGAGACAACGAACTCTCAAATCCACCATTCGAGCAACCGGTGTCGGATTGCACTCAGGTGAAAAGGTCTACATGACCCTCCGCCCTGCAGCCGAGAACTCCGGAATAACTTTCCGGCGCGTCGACCTCGAACCCCCAGTCGATATTCCTGCTGATCCGATGCTGGTTGGCGAGACGATGCTGGGTACGACACTCGAGCAGGACGGCGTGGCGATTGCGACGGTCGAGCACCTGATGTCCGCGCTGGCCGGTCTCGGCATCGACAACCTGTACGTCGATCTGTCTGCATCCGAAGTCCCCATCATGGATGGCAGTGCCGGCCCCTTCGTGTTCTTGCTGCAGTCGGCTGGTATCGAGGAACAGAATGCGGCGAAGAAGTTCATTCGCGTCAAGAAGAAGATCCGGGTGGAAGAGGGCGACAAATGGGCGGAGCTCATTCCGTTCAACGGCTTCAAAGTGAATTTCGAGGTGTATTTCAATCACCCTGTGTTCAACAAGTTGAGCCAGCAAGCCACTATCGACTTCTCGTCGACTTCGTTTCTCAAGGAAGTCAGCCGTGCCCGTACGTTTTGCTTCCTGCGCGACGTAGAGGCCCTGCGTGAACGCAACCTGACGCTCGGCGGCAGCATGGACAACGCGATCGTTCTTGATGATTACCGTATCCTGAATGAAGACGGGCTGCGCTATTCAAACGAGTTCGTGATCCACAAGATTCTTGATGCGATTGGCGATGCCTATCTCCTGGGCCATAACCTGATCGGCGAGTTCAAAGCCTACAAATCCGGGCACGATCTGAATAACAAGCTCATGCGTGCCATGCTTGCAGACGAGTCCTCCTACGAAGAAGTCACGTTCAAGGACGAGAAGAAAGCACCGATTTCCTACGCTACGCCTTCGTACGCCTAAATTGGTGTCAGTCACCTTATTTCGAGTCTAAGGTGACTGGCACCCTTAGACTCGAAATAAGGTGACTGACACCCTTCCTTATGACTGGGTTACGCGGATCCGGCAGGATGCGGGCTCGAGCCCGCTCGCGCGCGCCGCGGCGAGCAACGTATCAGTTTCGTAGCGGAGCCGGCTGGCCCAGGCGGAGGAGGCGGCGATCACGACGAGGGCCGCGTCTTCGCGGAGGTTCGCCGCGACGATTGCGCCCGCATATTCGGCGGGCAGGGCTTTACTCAGAACGTGCGTCAACTCGCCCATCTCCCGGGCACGCCGTACGATCTTTCCTAAGTCCCCGTCATCGCTGGGATTTAGTAGATTTTTGAGCTCGATTTTGGCCATAAAAATGTGACGCAGTTAGCGCTTTTGGACACCTTTTCAGAACTGGTGCCCACACTGACTATAGTCCGCTTGTAATAAAAACCGACATTATGCATATTGTCGCACACGATAAGGGCAAACCCGCTGTAAGGCGGGGACGCAAAACCACCGGTCCGGGGCACAGTATCTGGACAGCGGGGCTACCGAAGTGAACAGGGACTGCAGGTCTAAAATAACCCAAAGAGGCGTACGCGGCGTTTCGGCTCGCGAATTCGCAGCTTGCAGGAGAGAAAACCGAGCGTTAGCAGCGCATCCGGGGCTTAACAGATGAATGTTGTAATTTTCGGCAAAGGGTTTGGAAAAACCCGTCAGCTTAACTTGTCTGGCCTTGTGGCCGGCATCGCTGCTGCCGCTTTTGCTGCTGTCGTCATGTTTGCCGGATTCGCGGGCGGCTACTGGTACTCATCCAATACGGGCTCTGGCGTCAGTACGACCGAGTTGGTTCAGCTTGCGACCGAACTCGAGGCGCAGAAGGAGACCATCAACACAATCCGCCAGGGCAACGAAGATACCCTCGATGCGCTGGCGATTCGCATTGCCCAGATGAATGCACGCATCATTCGGCTCGATGCCGTAGGCCGCCGGATTACCGAGATGGCGGATATCGACGACGACGAGTTCAATTTTGATTCCGACCCGGCCTTGGGTGGTCCCGAAGAGCCCATGGCAGCCGGCTCCAACGTCGCGGTTCCGGAAGTTCTCGAAGCGATGACCTCGCTGGGCTACCAGTTGGACAGTCGTGAGGCCCAGCTGGGGGTGCTCGAGTCGGTCCTGATGAACCAGAGCCTGAATGAGCGCGTCTACCCGCAGGGCCGACCGGTCAAGTCCGGTTGGTTGTCATCGTATTTCGGCAAGCGCACCGACCCGTTTACGGGTAAGCCCGCCAATCACACCGGCATCGATTTTGCCGGCAAGCGTGGCGACGAGATCGTTGCCGTTGCCGATGGCGTCGTGACATGGTCGGGTGATCGTTACGGCTACGGTGTCATGGTCGAGATCAACCACGGCAATGGTTACTCGACGCGCTATGCACATAATTCTGAAAACCGCGTCTCCGTCGGGGACGAGGTGAAGAAAGGCCAGGTTGTTGCCCTGATGGGTAAAACAGGCCGAGCTACGGGCCCGAATCTGCACTTCGAGGTGCTGCACAACGGCCGCCGGGTCAACCCGGTCACGTACATCCGCGACTCGTCGAAATAGGCGTCGCAAACCCCTGATTTTCTGCCTCGGACGGGCATCGGTCGCGAGCCCCGGCGCCGGGGCTTGTGTTCGCAAAAAATGCCCATAAATCGCGACATTGGATTCTGGTGGCCGTAGAATAGCGGCCTTTGTTTGAGCGGGAGCCGTGCGTGGCCAATTTCCTGACTAGCCTTTTCGGCAGCCGCAATCAGCGCCTGCTGCGTCAGTACTCAAAAGTCGTCAAAACAATCAATTCTATGGAGGAAGGCCTGCAGGCGCTCAGCGATAGCGAACTCAAGGCCAGGACCGAGGAATTCCGTCGGCGATACGCTGACGGCGAGACGTTGGAGCAACTGCTCCCCGAGGCATTTGCGGTGGCCCGCGAGGCATCGGTCAGGACGATGGGCATGCGCCCGTTCGACGTGCAGTTGATAGGCGGCATGGTGCTGCACGATGGCAACATCGCCGAGATGCGTACCGGTGAGGGCAAGACCTTGATGTCGACCCTTCCGGCTTACCTTAACGCCATCAGCTTGGACGGCGTCCATGTCGTCACCGTCAACGAATACCTTGCACAACGTGACGCTGACTGGATGCGTCCAATCTACGAATTTCTCGGCCTGACAGTGGGTGTATCGAAGTCCGGGCAAAGCGCAGAGGAAAAACAGGCCGCCTACGCTTCAGACATCACCTACGCTACGAACAACGAGCTTGGCTTCGATTACCTGCGCGACAACCTGGCGTTTTCGACGGACGGCAAGTCACAACGCATGCTGAATTTTGCGATCGTCGACGAAGTGGATTCAATCCTGATCGACGAGGCCCGTACCCCGTTGATTATCTCGGGCCCGGCTGAGTCCAGTACGGACCTGTACGGCCAGATCAACAAGCTCATTCCCAGGCTGACCGCGCAGGAAGTCACCGAGGAACCGACCAATTACGAGATTCCATCCAACCGTGTCCAGCTCATCGACCGTAATGACGATGTAATGATGCTGGAAGATGCGGTCTCGCTGGCCGAAGAAAACGAGGCTGACCTCGTCCTCGTCGACGGTGATGTGAAGCCGGCAAAGGCTCGCCTTTTGTCACGTGGCGACTTCACGCTCGACCTCAAGGCCAAGCAGGTCCATGTGACCGAGGAAGGCCACCAGAAAGTCGAGTCGCTCATGGTGCAGGCCGGATTGCTGCAGGAAGGTGAGAGTCTCTATGACGCCGGCAACATTCGCCTTTTGCACCACCTGAATGCGGCGTTGCGAGCACACGCAATTTACCAGCGTGACGTCGAATACATCATCAAGGATGGCGAGGTTGTCATCGTTGACGAATTCACCGGGCGCACGATGCCAGGGCGCCGCTGGGGTGATGGTTTGCACCAGGCGGTCGAGGCAAAGGAAGGCGTGTCGATTCGTCAGGAAAACCAGACGGTCGCCTCGATCACATTCCAGAATTTCTTCCGCCTCTACAACAACCTCTCGGGCATGACCGGTACGGCGGACACCGAAGCGTTCGAGTTTCAGTCAATCTACGGCCTTGAAGTGGTCGTGATTCCGACGCACAAGCCCATGATTCGGAATGATCACCCGGATCTCGTGTATTTGACGGAGGACGACAAATACGAGGCTATCGTCGAAGATATCGTCGATTGCAGCGACCGCGGCCAGCCGGTGCTGGTGGGTACCACCTCGATCGAAGCATCCGAACTGCTGTCAGAATTCCTCAAGGCCAGGAAAATCAAGCATGAAGTGCTGAACGCGAAGCAGCATGAACGCGAAGCACTGATCGTGCAGAATGCTGGCCGATCTGGCTCTATCACGATCGCGACGAACATGGCTGGCCGAGGCACGGATATTGTGCTCGGCGGTAGCCTGGATGCCGCCCTGGCGAACATGTCCGAGGGTGATGGCGAGGAAAAGGTTCGGGCGGACTGGCAGGAACGCCATAACGAGGTCCTCGAGGCCGGCGGGCTGCATATCGTCGGTACCGAACGCCACGAGTCGCGGCGCATCGATAACCAGCTCAGGGGCCGTTCAGGGCGCCAGGGTGACCCGGGATCATCGCGTTTCTATCTATCCATGGATGACTCGCTGATGCGTATCTTCGGTGACCCCGAGCGCACCAAGAGCCTGTTGTCACGTGCTGGTATGCGCGAAGGCGAGGCAATCGAGAGCAAGTTACTGACGCGCCAGATTGAGCGGGCGCAACGAAAGGTCGAGGCCCATAACTTCGACATCCGCAAGAACCTTCTCGAGTATGACGATGTCGCGAACGATCAGCGTAAGGTCGTCTACGTGATGCGCAATGACCTGATGGAAGCAGATGAAATCGAGGACTCGATAGCGGCGATTCGCGACGAGGTTGTGGAAGGGAGCGTGTATCAGCACATTCCCCCTGGCAGCCTGGAGGAGATGTGGGATGCTGATGGCCTGAGTCATGCGCTCGAAGCGGAGTTTGGCGTTCGCGCTGACGTGGCGCGCTGGATTCGGGAAGATCCCACGCTGACATCAGACGGGATTAGCGAGCGCTGCATTGGTGAGGTCGACAAGGCATACACCAAGAAGGTCGGTGATATTGGCCCGGAACTGATGCGTGGCGTTGAAAAGCAGGTCATGTTGCGCCAGCTCGACTTCCACTGGAAAGAGCATCTCGCTGCAATGGATCACCTGCGCCAGGGAATCGGCCTGCGATCCTACGCCCAGAAGAATCCGAAGCAGGAATACAAGCGCGAGGCCTTCGAGATGTTCGGCGAAATGATCGAACAGGTGAAGCACGACTCTGTCAGCATCCTGTCGCGTATTCGTATCCAGGGTGAAGAGGATCTGTCGGAAATGGAAGCGCGGCGCCGCAAGGATGAGCAAATGAAGTTCCAGCATGCCGAAGCATCGGCACTGGGCGCTCAATCGAAGGGCAGCGCAGCGGAAGCCGAGCAGCACACGCCGTTCGTACGTGACGGCCGCAAGGTCGGCCGCAACGAGCCCTGCCCATGCGGGTCCGGCAAGAAGTTCAAACAGTGCCACGGACGGCTAAGCTGAGCTCTCCTTAGCAATGGACCACTTTGATGTCGCGGCGGGAATTCTTTGCGACGCCAGCGGGCGCGTATTAATCGCCGAGCGTCTTGGCGGCGGGCCATTCCATGGCTTGTGGGAGTTTCCGGGTGGCAAGATCGCGTCGGATGAGACACCGCTGCAGGCGCTCGCACGTGAGCTCGCAGAGGAACTCGGGATAGAAATCACTGCCTGTGCGTCGTTCATGAACCTGCGTCATGAGTACGACGACCGTGTCGTAACAATCGAGTTCTTTATTGTCAGTGACTGGAACAGCGAACCGATCGGCCGCGAGGGTCAGGCGTTACGCTGGGTGCCGCGGGATCGGCTCGATGCAGACGAGTTGCTCCCGGCAGATATGCCGGTTGTGGAGGCTCTGCGACAGCAGCACTAACAGATGGAGAGCTGGAACGGGACGTCGTGCCCGGTCTGGACGGCGCGGCTGTCGATTGTCGACCATTCGAGGAAGCGCACGGTGAAACGGTGCTGGCTGCCGCTGATCTCCGGAAACAGCGAGCTGCCACCAGCGACGCTGACGCGCAGTAGTCGGCAGTGACCGTCTTTTTGCATGCTGTGCTGATACATGCCGTTGATCGCCATTTTCTCGCTCGGCTGAGCGCTCTCGCGAATTAGCCAGAGTAATTCGGCGACAGCGTCGCACACAGGACGTATCGACCTCAGCCAGACCTCCACATCCTCCTGTCGTCGCGCGAACGGTTGCCGCAACCAGTGGTTGTATTCGGGCAGATCAAACTCGCAGGTTCCGCCGGGTATCGCGCTGCGATGCTTGATCGCATTCAGGAAATCACAATCCTTGAGCGGCTGCAGGAACGCCGTACCGATGCGGCTCAATTCATCACGGCTGGATGCCAGGTTGTGGACCAGTGTGTCCAGTCGACTGCCGTCGACGCCGGGCTGGCTCTGGAACCGTTCCAGGATGCCGAGCTGATGGTCGAGCTCCTTGTGGACATCGCTGCGCACATCGCCGCGAGATAATATGGCCAGGACCTCCAGCAGCGTAGAAATCGTGGCACGAGTCGCCCAATCGGCCTCACGCTCGCTGTAATAGAGGATCTGCTGGTACAGAAACTCGAGGCGCAAAAAGGTACGCATGCGCTCGGACAGCGGCTGCTCGTAGTTCGTGATAGCAGCAGATGATTGTGAGGCGAATTCGCTGGCTGGTTTTGCCATTTAGCTATTCTGCGCTACGTAAGGTCCGCTGGCAAATGACTGCCTGGCCGCCGTGTGAACCTGTAGGTATCGGAACTGACGGTGTGCAGCTAGAATGACCGCCAATTCAGCTCGACACGAATCCGTTATGGGCCCAGCACAAGACTACGTCGCGAGCAATCGCCATCGAATCGCCCTGTCCATCGCCTGGCTGATGGCTATGCTGGCGACCGCTATCGCTTACTGGCCTGCACTACACGGCTCATTCGTCTTTGACGATTTTAATGTACTGGGTTCGCTGGGCGATTTTGGCGGTGTACGGGACTGGGATACGTTCAAGGCCTTCGTGCTCGGTGGACCGGCAGGCCTGACGGGCCGGCCCCTCGCGATGCTGAGTTTCCTGGTGGATGCGAACAACTGGCCGGCCGATGCTTGGGCCTTCAAGCGCACGAATCTCATCATTCATCTTGCCAATGGGCTTCTCCTTGGCGTCTTGACTCGGCAGATTCTCGTCCTGGTTGGCCTGGACTCGAAGCGCGCTGCGTGGTTGGCCTTGTTCTCCGCAACCGCATGGATGCTGCATCCGTTTCTAGTGTCGACAACGATGTACGTTGTGCAGCGCATGACGCAGTTGGCGATGCTGTGTACGACCGCCGGTATGGTGACCTACTTGTACGGTCGATCCATGATTCAGTCGAACGTGGCCAGGGCATATACGGTGATGACGATCGGCCTGGGCGGGTTCACGGTCCTGGGTGTGCTGTGCAAGGAAAGCGGCGCAATGCTACCAATGCTCGTGCTCGTTCTCGAGTTGACCGTTCTATCGGGACGAGACCCGGCGCAGAAACGGATCGACAGTCGTTGGTTGGGTCTATTCCTGGTATTGCCGTCCGTTTTTGTCATCGCATATCTTGCGCAGTCGTTTCTCCGTGCGGACATATTCGAGATGGCTCCGATACGTGAGTTCAGCCTCTACGAACGGGTCCTGACGCAGCCACGTGTCGTTGCGACCTACTTGCAGCACTGGTTTGTCCCCAAGCTGTATACGTCGGGTGTGTTCCAGGACCATATCGTCAAATCCACTGGATTGATCACGCCGGTGACGACGTTGGTGACAGCACTATTTCACCTCGGGATCGTCGCGTTTGCTGTCGTCAAGCGTCGGCAACTCCCATTGCTGGCGTTCGGAATACTGTTCTTCTATTCGTATCACCTGCTCGAGTCGACGGTCCTGAATCTCGAATTGTATTTCGAGCATCGTAATTACTTGCCAGCAGCATTCCTGTTCCTGCCGTTGATCGTTCTCGTCGATGCCAGGATAAAGGGTAGAACGGCATTCGTCGCCGGCGTGGTTGTCCTGGCCGTTCTTGGCGGATTCACTCGATATTCGGCCACCGTGTGGTCGGACTATGACACTATGATCGAGGCGTCCGCTTACAAGGCGCCGACTTCCGCTCGGGCGCAAGTACTCTATGCGCGCAACCTGCTCAAAGAGGGGCGCTACGACGCCTCTGTATTAGTCATCGACCGGGCCGCCGAGACGATTCAGCACAGTGCTCCGCTATTGCAGATGAGTCGCGCGCTGATTCGCTGCAGTTTGGGACGATTGAATGATTCAGACATGGATGAGCTCGTGAATCGTCTTGCTCCTCTGCGCTACGATGGTCACTACCTCGCGCTCTATGAAGTGCTTGTAGACGCGCTGGCCGCTGAGCAGTGCGTGGCGACAGGCGTTACCAGCATGTACCGCCTGTTTTCGACAATGCTGGAGATCGACGAAGGCCTGACAACCAGTTTGGTGTCATTGTCGCAAGTGCATTACCTGGCTGGCCTGACCGCGCTGAAACTACGCAGGCCGGACGATGCAATGGCGCATTTCACTGCATCAGTGTCGGCGGAGCCGAAGCCGAGCCCGACGATGAGGATGGCGGAACTGATGGCCGCTTCGAAATACTTTGCCGACGCACTGGAGTTGTCCGGTATTGCACTGCGCCAGATCGAGGAGGGCCAGGCCGGACCGCTGGATAGCAAGAACGTGACAGAGGAAATCGTGCACGAGTTCCGCAGGGCGGTTCGTGCGGAGATGAGCCTTTCCGACTAACGCCTGGCTTTCCGGCGATACTTGCGGTCAAGATCCAAAACTTGATTGCGCACATCCGCGAGACTGCGATCGTTGTTGATCACGTCGTCGGCGATAGCCAGGCGATCCTGACGGCTTGCTTGAGCGCGAAGTATACGCCGGGCTTGCTCGGGCGACTCCTTGTCGCGTGCCGACAAGCGCCGGATTTGTGTATCTTCGCTGCAGTCGACAACCAGTACGCGATCGACGAACTGCCTGAGTGGAGATCCAATCAGCAAGGGAACGACGATGACCTGGTAGTCACCACCGGCCGACTCGGCCTGGCGCCGGGTTTCGGCACCAATTCGCGGATGCAGGATGGCCTCGAGATCATGGCGCGCATCATTCTCTGAGAAGATAAGCTCGCGCATTGCTCGCCGATCGAGATTGCCGTCGGCATCGATCATCTCTTCACCGAAGTGTTCGCGAATCTCGGCCAGTGACGGTTGCCCGGGCTGCACGACCTCGCGGGCAATCTTGTCGGTATCGATAACGGGGACGCCGAGTCCGGCGAACATCTCCGCGACAATTGACTTGCCGCTCGCGATGCCACCGGTCAGGCCGATTCGTAGCGGGGCTTGCTGGTTCGATTCAGCCACTCAAATCAACAGGTCGAGGTAGGTCGCCTTGATCGTGTCGCCCCAGAGCATCGTGATCCAGCCGGCAGCGGCGAGGTAGGGGCCGAACGGAATCGGCACGCTGCGCTCGTGCTTGCGAAACACCATCATTGAGATCCCTACAATGGCGCCGACCACGGCCGACATGAGGATAATCAATGGCAATTGCTGCCATCCCAGCCATGCGCCCAGCACCGCCAGCAACTTGAAATCGCCGTAGCCCATGCCTTCCTTGCCGGTAACGATTTTGAATAGCTGATAGATACTCCAGAGACTGAGGTACCCTGCCATTGCGCCGACAATCGCTTCCTGCGGCGCGATAAAGAGCGTCTGTGCGCCTTCCATTGGGTGAAACAGACTCATGGCGAGGCCCAGCCACATTAGCGGCAGGACGATAGAGTCGGGAATAAGCTGCGTATCCGCATCGATCATCGCAATCGGCACCAGCGCGAGTGTCATAACAACCGCCATGAGCGCCTCCCAGCTGGCTCCAAAGCGCCAGGCACACAAGGCGGCAAGCACGGCGGTCAGCAGCTCGACCATGGGATACCGTGCGGAAATGGACTCATTACACTTCGCGCACCGGCCACTCAGGAGTAGATAGCTGACGACCGGAATGTTCTGCCAGGACTTGATCATCGTGCCGCATGACGGGCACCTCGAGCGGGGTACAACGAGGTCAAAACGGCCTTCCGGCATTTCCACCTCTGGCGGTGTCTTCGCTAGCTCAGCGGCCTGCTCTCGCCATTCACGCTCCATCATTATGGGCAGCCGATGGATGACCACATTGAGAAAACTGCCGATGACGAGACAGAATGCGAAAACGACAGCCACAAACAATATCGTGGACTCCGAGAACAGCTCAAGCATTGATTACTTCCATCGGGTTTTCCCAGCGTAAAAGAAAACGGCGTACGGAGTTTCCTCCGAACGCCGTCCTTTTTCAATGCAGCGTGTTGCTAGACTACGGCGCCCAGCTTGAAGATCGGCAGGTACATCGCGACCACGAGACCGCCAACCAGGACGCCGAGGATTCCCATGATCATAGGCTCCAGCAGGCTGGAGAGGTTATCGACGGCATTGTCGACATCCTCCTCGAAAAAGTCGGCTACCTTGGCAGACATTTCATCGAGTGAGCCGGATTCCTCGCCTACCGCGATCATCTGGATAACCATGTTGGGGAAGAGTGAGGTGTTTTCCATTGCCTGCTGCAGGCGTTGGCCCGTTGCAACTTCGTCGCGCATGACCAATACAGCCTCTTCGTAGACGATATTGCCTGTCGCGCCGGCCACGGACTCCATCGCTTCAACCAGCGGGACACCGGCCGCGAACATCGTGGACAACGTCCGGGCATAGCGTGCAACGGCGGCCTTCTGCAAGATCGGACCAATGATCGGGAGCTTGAGCATCATGCGGTCCAGGAAGTGCCTGAACTTGCGCGAGCGCTTCTTGAAATAGAGGAACGCGCCAATCGCGGCACCAATAATCATGGCGATGATTACACCCTGCGTTCTCACAAACGCAGACAGGTCGATGACCATGCGCGTGAAGGTCGGCAGGTCGGCGCCAAATCCTCTGAACAGGTCTTCGAATGACGGGATAACGAAAATCAGGAGAATGGTCGTCACGATAAAGGCGACGACAAGTACTGCGGCCGGGTAAGTCAGTGCCTTCTTGATCTTCTTCTTGATCGCCTCGGTCTTTTCCTTGTAGGTCGCAATCTTGTCCAGCAGCGACTCAAGGGCACCAGCTTGCTCGCCCGCTTCAACGAGATTCACGAACAGGTCATCAAAATACAATGGCTGCTTGGCGAGCGCTTCGGCAAGTGCGCTACCGCCTTCGACATCAGCCTTAACGGAAAGGATCAGCTTCTGCATGGCCGCGTTTTCGTGACCATTACCGACAATTTCGAAGGCTTGAACGAGCGGGATACCGGCCGCGAGCATCGTCGCGAGCTGGCGACTGAAAAGGGCAATATCACCGGTAGTGATTTTGCCGCCACCCGCGAACAGGCCCTTGCTTTCCTTGCGAATACGGGTCGGCACAACGCCCTGGCGCCGCAAATCCGCGCGTACTGAGGCCTCGTCATTTGCAAGACTCTTGCCCTTGACCTTCTTGCCGTTGCGGTCGGTCCCCTCCCATAGGAACGGCGTGTTGCTTACCACTGCTGCGTTTGCCATGTCTCTTATCCGTTAATTCAGTAAATGCCTGATTTAATTACTCAATTGTAACCCGGTTGACCTCTTCAAGGCTGGTAACCCCTTCCTTGACTTTGTTCAAACCAGCCTGGCGCAAATCGATAACTCCCTCTTGCGCCGCCTGTTCCGCGATCTGCATCGCGTTGCCACCTTCCATGATGATGCGGCCCATCGCCTCGGACACTTCCATTACCTGGAAGATGCCAAGACGGCCCTTATAACCATCGTTGCATTGCTTGCAGCCCTTTTCCTTGGGGCCAAAAATCGTGATGCCGGCATCGAGTTCTTCGGCTGTGAAGCCCTCTTTCTCAAGCGCTTCACGCGGTATGTCTTTGACTTCCTTGCAATTGTCGCACAGGCGTCGCGCGAGGCGCTGGGCAATGATCAGGCTGACCGACGTTGCGATTGCGTAGGGCATGACACCCATATCGACCATACGGGTCAGTGTTTTCGGTGCATCGTTCGTATGCAGGGTCGACAACACAAGGTGGCCGGTTTGCGCGGCCTTGATAGCGATCTCCGCCGTTTCGAGGTCACGAATCTCACCAACCATGATGACGTCCGGATCCTGGCGCAGGAATGCTTTCAGCGCAGAGGCAAAAGTCAATCCTACCTTGGGATTAACGTTTACCTGGTTGATGCCCGGCAGGTTGATTTCAGCAGGATCTTCTGCAGTCGAAATATTACGATCGACCGTGTTGAGGATGTTGAGGCCCGTATACAACGACACCGTCTTACCAGAGCCCGTGGGGCCGGTGACGAGGATCATGCCGTAAGGTTTCGCCAGGTGCTTCTCGTACACTAAGCGCTGGTGGTCTTCGTAACCCAGCATCTCGATACCGAGCTTGGCGCTCGAGGGGTCGAGAATACGCAGTACGATCTTCTCGCCGAACAAGGTCGGGCACGTGTTGACACGAAAATCGATTGCGCGATTCTTGCTCAGGCGCATCTTGATGCGGCCGTCCTGCGGAACACGGCGCTCGGCAATATCCATACGGGACATGACCTTGAGTCGCGCACAGACTTTGTTGGCCAATGCGACGGGCGGCTGGGCAACCTCGCTCAGCACGCCATCAAGGCGCGTCCGAACGCGGAAGATCTTCTCATAGGGTTCGAAGTGAACGTCAGATGCGCCGCGCTTGATAGCATCCAGCAGCACCTTGTTAACGAAGCGGACAACCGGCGCGTCTTCGATGTCGTCCTTCTGAATCTCGTCTTCCTGCTCATCGGGGCCGATGTCGAGGTTTTCGAGGTCGAAGTCATCATCTTCGAGACCGCTCATACTCGTGTCGACGGCCTCGATCGCTTGGTTGATGCGCTCTTCGAGTTTGTCCTGTTCGACGACGACCGGGTCAATACTCAGAGTGGTCGCGAACTTGATGTCGTCTATAGCCTGCAGGTTCGTCGGATCGGAAATCCCGAGGAACAGGCGCTTGCCGCGTTTGACGAGCGGGAGTACCCGGTGCTTGGTAATGAGCTTCTGATCGACCGCACGAACGACATCGAGATCGATTTCGGCTGCATCGAGGTCGAGCAGGGGTACACCGAATTCGTGGGATGCTGCGACCGCGACAGCCCTCGCATCTGCCATGCCTTCGCTCACGATGTAGGCGATGAGTGGCAGGCGTTCCTTCTTGGCAGCAACGGTCGCTTCCTGAAGCTGTTCCTCAGAAACGATACCGTCTTGCACCAGGCGTCGTGGCAAGCCTGCAAGATTGGATTGTGACGCCGTTGCTGCCATGGATTCCCAAGCTGTTGCGTTTTATGAGCGTTACAGTCTCACTGATCCAAGTGCCCGATTCAACTGGATTTTGTGCTGCTGTTCACAGTTATCGAATTTGATTAAGTCAAACGGCCATTATGGCCGAATCTGACCGTCGGAATTGCGTCAAAAAGGGTGCGCCACGGTGATTCTGCTCAGCGGCAGCTTGCGGGCAGGTAGCGATTGTCGACCGTTGGTGCCTGGTGCACGCTGGTCACGCCGTTGCCGGTCATCTCGGTAGCAGGAGCGGGGGGAGCCGGAGCTGCGCCGCAGCGCCAAAGCACGCTGCCGCCAGAGGAGAGGTAGGGCGTAAAGGAAACGGTCTGGCCAAAGATGTCCGCATGTGCGTCATTGCCGAAAGTCACATCTACTCGACCTTCGAAAATATTGACCTGGCTGACGTACTTGCCCCGGGTATCGGTTGCTGTCGGGGTCATGCCGGCCTCGGTTCGGCCGGCCGGGGGTTCACCATCCATGTTGTAGGCATCGACGACCGGGACTTTGGCGCCGGCGGCCATGTTGATGCCCTCAGCAATCTGCGCACGTATTGTATATGTCTGATAGGCCGATATGGCAAGCGATGCGAGAATGCCAATGATCGCAACGACGATCATCAACTCAATCAGGGTGAAACCCTTCTGTCGGATTTGCATTATCTCGCTCTTAGTACGAACCGGAAACATTCTACCGTAACTTGGTCTCCCGCTTCGAGTCCTCATTACAACAGGTGAGAGGACTGTGATGGAGTTCACGTTTCTCATTCTGTGCTACCTCTTTCCCGGAAAAAAAAAGCCCCGGCGAACCGGGGCTTTTCTGACCTAAGTCTAAAGCGAAAAGCTTCAGGCTAGTGTCTTAGCGGCATGCTGCCGGCAGGTGCTTATCAAGGATAACGCCACCGCTGGCGCAGACCCACTCGACCGAACCAGCATTGATTGCGCCTGTGAGCGTAATGTTCTGTCCGTTAATCACCGAGTGCGCAGGTTGTGAACCACCGTATGTAACGGTAATTACTTCGCTGACTACACCAACCGACGAAACGTAGCTACCATTGATGTCGGCAGCGGCAGAGAGACCCGCCTGGGCGTTGTCATTCGGCCAAGCGCCGCGGTCCATCGTGTACTCAGATACAGCAGCTTTCGCACCAGCAGCCAGGTTCAGACCTTCAGAAACCTGTGCGCGGATCGTGTAGTCCTGGTAAGCAGGAATAGCGATGGCCGCCAGAATACCAATGATCGCAACTACGATCATGAGTTCGATAAGTGTAAAACCTTGTTGCTTCTTCATTTGTGCTTCTCCGTTGAGAGTATTTAAAGTTAACGGCGAATTCGCCTGTACACGGAGTAAAGCAAACGGCGTGCCAGTTTTTCGTGACGCGCGTCAAGTTATTGATTAAAAGTGCTTTTTAGATCGCGATTTGACTAAAAGCTCGTCGGCAGAAGGTGACAAACCGGGTGCCGAATGTCGCTTTTGTGTCACAAAGTGACAATCTTTGTCACTCTCGCTACTCGATTCCGAGCTTCTTGATGCGATAGCGTAATTGCCGGAATGACAGACCAAGGAGCTTGGCGGCCGCTGTCTTGTTATAGCGGGTCTTTTCGAGCGCATCGACAATAACCTGTCGCTGCACATCTTCGACCTGTTCTCCCAGGCGGCCGGCAATGGCTGGCCGAGAGCCACTCGCCTCGGCGGAATCGCGCATATGCAGATCATCCGCGGAGATCCGGCCGCTCGTGCACAAGGTAACCGCACGCTCAAGCATGTTTTCGAGCTCCCGCACATTGCCCGGGAAGGCGTATCCGACGAGCGCGTCCCGCGCGCCGTCGTCGAGGGACATCGAGGCATTCAAGCGATTGAGAATGTGGTCGGCGAGCAGCAGGGTATCGTCGCCACGCTCGCGCAGTGCCGGAACGTGCAACTCGATGACATTGATTCTGTAATAGAGGTCTTCCCGGAATTCGCCGTCCGCAACCATCTGCGACAGATTTTTGTGGGTCGCGGAGAGAATCCGCACGTCCACGCTCTCCTCCTGCGAAGCGCCGACCGGCCGTACCTTTTTTTCCTGGATCACGCGCAGCAGTTTGACCTGCATGGCCAGCGGCAGGTCCGCGATCTCGTCGAGAAACAGCGTGCCGTCCCGGGCACATTGGACGAGGCCAGCCTTGTCGTTGACGGCGCCCGTAAACGCACCCTTGCGATGGCCGAAAAATTCGCTCTCGACGAGCTCCGCCGGAATGGCGCCGCAGTTGACCGGGACAAAAGGCGCTTCGGCACGCGGTCCGCTGTCGTGGATCATGCGGGCCACGAGTTCCTTACCCGTCCCCGATTCGCCCGAGATATGCACTGGCGCCTGTGATTGCGCCACTTTCTCGATCATCTCCCTGAGATCGGTCATGCGGCTGGACTCGCCGAGCAGCCTCGAACCATCATTCTGTCCCGATGTGCGCACGCGCAAGGCGTTTTCGACAATCGTGCGCAGGTTACCGAGGTCCAGGGGCTTGGATATGAAATCGAAGGCGCCGAGCTTGAGTGCCTGAACCGCTGTCTCCACATTGCCATGTGCAGTGATGACAGCAACGGGAACGCCCGACGCATTGGATTGCATCCATTCGACGAGCTCCAGTCCGTCGCCATCCGGCAGACGCATGTCCGTCAGGCAGATATCGAAGTCGTGTTTGCCCAGCAGGGCCTTGGCACCCGCGACGTCCATGGCAGTCTCCGTTCGCACGTCCATGCGGCCGAGCGTGAGCGTCAGCAGTTCGCAGATATCGGGCTCATCATCGATAACCAGCGCCAGTGGTTGGTTCATTGGGTGTCCTGTGTGTCCCAGCGGTCCGGATCGGCAAATACGATACGAAAGATACTGCCTCCGCCGGGGCGGTCAAGGTATAGCAAGGTCGCGCGGTTAAGTTCGCAAAGCTCGCGCGAGATGTACAGGCCCAGCCCGGTTCCGCCCGAGCGCGCCGTGAAGAAAGGCTCGAAGATCTTGTCGGCCGTGTTCTTGTCGACGCCAAGCCCGCAGTCAAGTACCTCTATATAAGGTCGACCGTGGCCCTGGATGCGTCCGCCCTGGATCTCTACGAGGATGCCTCCGGTCTCGCTCGCGTACTTGACGGCGTTATCGCACAGATTCCACAGAACCTGGCGCAAATGGCCGCGGTCCATCCGGACTTCAAGATCCTCGGGAAGATCCCCGATCGTCATCTCGCCTTCCTGGAGTTCGAGCGTGCGCACGAATTCACTGGCGAAGTCCTCGAGCCAGGTCTTGAGAATTAGCGGTTCAGGTCGGCTCGAATCACGGCGCGACAGCTGCAGCACGTTGTCGATAATGTGGCTGACTCGACTCGAATGCGTCTGAATGATCTCGGTCAGGCGCCGGTCATCCTCGCCGAGCCCCGGTGATTCCTCGAGCAACTGGGCTGCATGGCTCATCGCGCCGACCGGGTTGCGAATTTCGTGCGCAATGCTGGCGCTGAGCCGGCCCAGCGAAGCGAGCTTCGATTGCTGGACGCGCGCATTCATATGACTCACATCCTCCAGGAACACGAGAATCGGTCCGGCCCGCTGGCTGTCCTTACCCAGCGGTGCGAGGTGCGAGGTTATGCGGACATTGTCGCCCTCAGTAATGAGGGTCAACTCCGCGTGCGACGACAGGGACCGGTCCTCCCGCCAGCGACCGATATAGTCGGTCAGGGGCCCGGAGATGCTCGCCAGCGGCGTGCCCGGCGGGGCATCGTTGGCGCCAAGCAGCTGGGACGCCGAACTGTTGATCAGCCGAATGGCGTTGTGCCGATCGACAACGACGATGCTCTCGCGCAAATGCTGGACAATGTATTCGTTGAGTTCGGAGAGATTCTTGAGATCGACGCCGAACTGGCGCGCCAGCGCCTCCGAGGCCTGGATTCGCCGGGCCAGCGGCTGCGCCGCAAGGGTCATCGCAAATATGACGCCGCTCAGGATGCCCGCGGCCGGGAAATTGGGCGCAACAGTGAGGCTTGTCAGCTGGGTGTAAAACTGTTCCCCAAGGATTGCGAATGTCGCGAATGCGGCTAGCGTCGCCGCCACTGTCATTGGAATAACCACGCTGGCGGCACCAAGAAAAATCACGAGCAAGCCGCCCAGGCCGCTCGAAATGCCGCCGCTTGCGTGCATGAGCATGACAATTGCAACGATGTCGACAATGAGCTGGGTGACTGCGAGCGCGTTCTTCGGTACCCACTGCTGGCGCAGGGAGACCGCCGACAGGATTGCGAACACGAGGTAGCCCGCCGCGCTGGCAGCAAACAACGTGGGCTGGGTGTCGCCGAAAAACCGGGGATCGGAGCCAACGGCGAACAGCAATAGCAAGGTCGTCGAGATCAACAGGCGGAAGGCATTGAGCGTAATCAGTACCCGCCAGCCAAGCTCCGGCTCATCGAGCGTTTTCTGGAGCATCGCGTCGCGGCTGCCACGAATCGTACGTCTCAGTGGGCTGTCTGTCTGTGCCTGACTCATGCGCGAATTGTAGACCGAATATGGACATGCGTGGCGCAAACCTCCAAAATACGCCGTCTTTTTCGCGGCAGATCGCGGAAATTCCTTTCCGAAGCAAACAGACTGATAAATAAATGAATCTTCACGAATATCAATCAAAGCGATTGTTCGCCGACTACGGCATTCCTGTGCCGCATGGCATTCCGGCAGGTTCGCCAAATGCTGCGGTGAAAGCAGCCCAGGAACTCGGCGGTGACCTCTGGGTCGTCAAGGCCCAGGTTCATGCTGGCGGGCGTGGTAAGGCGGGTGGCGTCAAACTGGCGCGCACACTGGATGAGGTACGCGAGTACACCGACAAGATGCTCGGTACCGTTCTCGTGACGCATCAAACGGGTCCGGAGGGTCTGCCAGTAAACACGGTTTACATCGAACAAGGCTCGGACATCGATCGAGAGATCTACCTGAGTATGCTCGTTGATCGTGAAGTCAGCCGTATCTCGTTCATCGCCTCATCGGCTGGCGGAATGGATATCGAGAAAGTCGCCGAGGAAACGCCCGAGCAAATCTTCTCGGTTGCGATCGCGCCGGATGCGGGTCTGCAGGATTACCAGGCGCGTCAGCTGGCATTCGGCCTTGAGCTCGACAAGCAGCAGATGCGCCAGTTTGGTGATCTCATCAAGAAGATGTACCGGCTGTACGTCGACACGGATGCGAGTCTGATCGAAGTCAACCCGTTGATTACGACCAAGGCCGGCGACATCGTCGCCCTGGACGGCAAGATCAACATCGATGGCAGCGCGCTGTTTCGCCAGAAGAACATCGCGGAACTTCGCGACAAGTCGCAGGAAGATGAGGCGGAACGCAAGGCCGCGGAACACGATCTCAACTACGTTTCTCTCGACGGCAATATCGCCTGCATGGTGAACGGTGCGGGCCTCGCCATGGCGACGATGGACCTGATCAAGTTGCACGGCGGTGAGCCGGCCAATTTTCTTGATGTTGGCGGTGGCGCAACCGCCGAGCGAGTCGCTGCGGCATTCAAATTGATTCTGTCCAACGACAGTGTCGAGGCGATCCTCGTCAATATCTTCGGCGGCATTGTGCGTTGCGACCTGATCGCGGAAGGAATCATCAGTGCCGTGAAAGAGGTTGGCGTAAGTGTGCCCGTCGTCGTGCGTCTCGAAGGGACCAACGTCGACAAAGGGCGCGAGCTGCTCGCGAACAGCGGTTTGGACATCATCGCAGCTGAGGACTTGACCGACGCGGCCAAGAAAGCTGTCACTGCAGCAGCCTGACGGAAATAACTATGAGCATTCTGGTCAACAAAGACAGCAAGATCCTCTGCCAGGGCATCACCGGCAACCAGGGATCCTTCCATACTGAGCAGTGCATCGAATATGGCACGCAAGTCGTCGCTGGCGTTACGCCGGGACGTGGCGGTCAGGACCATCTCGGTGTGCCGGTATTCAACACAGTGCGTGATGCGGTCGCCGAGACCGGCGCCGACGTCAGCATGATCTACGTGCCGCCGCCATTTGCCGCAGACGCGATTCTCGAGGCGGCCGATGCTGGCGTCGATCTGATCGTGTGTATCACGGAAGGCATTCCAGTGAATGACATGGTCAAGGTCAAATCCGCATTGAACGATTTCGATTGCCGCCTGATCGGGCCGAACTGCCCGGGCATCATCACGCCGGAAGAGTGCAAGATCGGCATCATGCCGGGCTTTATCCACAAGAAAGGACGCATTGGCGTCGTTTCGCGTTCGGGTACGCTGACCTACGAGGCGGTTTATCAGACAACGACCAACGGTCTCGGTCAGAGCACCTGTATCGGTATCGGCGGCGATCCGGTCCGTGGCATGAACTTCATCGACTGCCTCGAACTCTTCCAGGCGGATCCCGATACGGATGGCATCATCATGGTCGGCGAGATTGGCGGTACCGATGAAGAGGCGGCCGCGGAATACATTCAGAGCAATGTCAGTAAGCCCGTTGTCGCCTACATCGCCGGTGTCACCGCGCCTCCGGGTAAGCGTATGGGTCACGCCGGCGCCATCATTGCAGGTGGTAAGGGCACGGCCGAAGACAAGTTCAAGGCGCTCGACGCCGCTGGCGTCGCTACGGTGCGTTCGCCCGCCGAGCTCGGGTCGAAAATGCAGGAGATCATCGGCGCCTGAGCTGCTGACTGACTCATGACAGACGCCGTCAAAGCTGCGCTCGCCCAGATCGACCTCGTCGTTGGTGATGTAGCGGGAAACACGGCGAAGATAATCGACTATGCGCAACGGGCGCGCGCTGCCGCAGGCGCGGACATCGTTGTCTTCCCTGAACTCGGTATCTGCGGGTACCCGCCTGAGGACCTGCTTTTCCATGCCGGTTTGCGGCACGATGTCGAAGCAGCGGTTGCCGAGATTCGCGATCAGGTTTTTGGTATCGCGATAGTGCTCGGATTCCCGGAGTACGACGACGGGCACATCTACAACGCCTGTGCGGTGCTCCAGGATGGCGCGGTAGTCGCGCACTATCGCAAGCAACTCCTGCCGAACTACGCGGTCTTCGACGAAGAACGTTATTTCACAGCGGGCAAGGATCCCGCGGTGTTCAACCTCAAGGGTATCCGCATTGGTTTGAATATCTGCGAGGACATCTGGAGCCCCGGTCCGATCGGTGCGAGTCGTGCTGCCGGCGCGGAATGCCTACTGGTCATCAATGGTTCGCCATTCGATGTGCGCAGCCAGGAACATCGCGAAACCGAGGTGCGCCGGCGCATCGCTGAAACAGGTATCCCGGTCGTCTACGTAAACCACGTCGGCGGCCAGGACGAGCTCGTTTTCGACGGCGGTTCGTTCGTGATGGATGCCACCGGCGAGATCGCGTATCGGGCGCGTTCATTTGAAGAGAGCATGCACACGGTTGTGCTCGAAGGCACAGCGGCCGGCGTCGTTCCGGAGCGCAGCAAGATTGCACAAGCTGACGACACGGTGGCCAGGGTCTACCGGGCCCTGGTTCTTGGCACGCGCGACTACGTGACGAACCATGGTTTTCCCGGTGTCATTATTGGCCTGTCGGGCGGTATCGACTCGGCGTTGGTCCTGGCGATAGCCTGCGACGCGATTGGAACGGATCGCGTCCGGGCCGTGCAGATGCCGTTCCGCTATACGTCAACGATTAGCCAGGAAGACTCGGCAAAACAGGCCGAGCTGTTCGATACCCAGTATGACGTCATCCCGATCGAGCCCATGTACGAAGCGGCGATCAAGCAGCTCGAGCCGGTGCTCGGGGTCACGGAACCGGACGCTACCGAAGAGAATATCCAGGCGCGCTGCCGCGGCTTGTTGTTGATGGCGATATCGAACAAGACGGGTCGGATGCTGCTGACGACGGGCAACAAGAGTGAAATGGCCGTCGGTTACGCGACGTTATACGGCGACATGGCGGGTGGCTTCGCGCCGATCAAGGACTGCAGCAAGTCGCTGGTGTATGAGCTCGCTCGCTACCGCAACACGCTCGGCGAGGCTATTCCGGAGCGGGTCATTACGCGCCCGCCATCGGCGGAATTGCGTCCTGACCAGAAAGACAGCGATTCGCTGCCCGACTACGACATTCTCGACCCAATACTCGAGGCATTTATCGAAGATGACTTGTCCGTCGCAGAAATCACGGCAAAGGGATTCGAGCGCGCTACCGTGATTCGCGTCCTCGAAATGGTGAAACGCAACGAATACAAGCGCCGCCAGGCGCCGCCGGGCGTGCGTATCAGCAGCCGGGCGTTTGGTCGCGACTGGCGCTACCCGATCACTTCGGGTTACCAGTTCCCGCGCTAGGAGCGCCTCCAGGGATTAGTCGTCGCTGCGGAAGTTGGCCGCCAGGACTCTGCGTGTATCAGCGGCGAGATCGTCCATGCCGAGATTGTCATAGGCCTGCGCCATGATCTCCAGCGAAAGCTCGTTACCGGTCGCGCCGTTGAACTGTTCCAGCGAGCGCTGGGCCCGATTCAATGCCGCAACGTAGGCACCGCGGCGCAGGTAATAGTCCGCAATATGATTTTCGTAGTCCGCGAGACGATTCTTGATCGCGATCATGCGTTGCTCGGCATCGGGCGCATACTCGCTGGCCGGGTATCGTTCAACCAGGCGGCGCAGACTCGAATAAGCCAGCTCGACGTCTTTGGGGGGGCGTTTCGTCGTGTCTTTGTTGAATGTGCGCTCGAGGATGTCCGGCGCATTTTCGTAGTAGGCAAGTCCCTGGATGTAGAGAGCATAGTCAACACGCGGGTGAATCGGGTTCTCGCGCATGAAGGTATCGGCGGCCTCGGCGGCTTGCTCTTTCTGCCCACTCTTGTAATACGCGTACATTAATTCGAGTTGGATCTGGCGAGCCAGGTCACTAAACGGATAGCGAGCCTGGATGGCCTCGAAAATCTGGATGCCGCGGCGGTAGTTGCCGCCGGAAATAAAATCCTGCGCTTTTTCGTAGGCATCCGTGATGTTCTGCACCTCGGTCTGCTCTTCGGTGCCGCCACAGGAGGCCAGCGCTACCGAGACGATAGCGATGAAAAGCAAGCGAAAAAGGCGTCGATCAATTCTCATATTTCTGGTGGTCGGGGCGTTCAAGGTCGGCGAGTATACCGTAAACTCCGCCGTAGTCATGAACTCCGAAAAACAAAACCTGGCGGTTCCCGAAGAGCTGGCCGGTCTGCGTTTGGACCAGGCGCTGGCCCGTATGTTTCCCGAATATTCCAGGAGCCGACTCAAGGAGTGGCTTCTGGCCGGGGCCATCACGATAGATGGTGGTACCAAACGCCCGCGGGATGCCGTAGCCGGCGGCGAGATGATCAGCCTCGAGCCGCAAACCGAGAGCGAGGTTCGCGCGGAGCCCGAGCCGATATCGCTGGATGTCGTCTATGAGGACGAGGATCTCCTCGTGGTCAACAAGCCCGCAGGGCTCGTGGTGCATCCGGGAGCCGGCAATCCAGGTGGCACGCTCATGAATGGCCTTTTGCACCACGCGCCGGAGCTGGAATCGGTGCCGCGTGCCGGCATCATTCACCGTATTGACAAGGACACGACCGGTTTGCTGCTCGTCGCCAAAACATTGCCTGCTCACACGGCGCTGGTGCGCCAGCTGGCGGACCGGGAGATATCCAGGCAATACCTCGCCATTTGCAACGGGGTGCTGACTGGGGGAGGCACGATCGACCAGCCCATCGGCCGCCATCCGGGCGATCGCAAACGCATGAGCATCCAGCAGAACGGCAAGCCAGCCGTGACGCGCTACACCGTTCTCGAGCGATTTCGGGCGTTCACTTATATAAAGGTAAGGCTCGAAACAGGCCGGACCCACCAGATCCGGGTGCATTTCGCCTGGCGTCGCCACGCATTGGTAGGTGACCAGACCTACGGCGGCAGGCTCGCATTGCCCGCCGGAGCAAGTGAACCGCTTATCGAGGCACTGCGACATTTCAAACGACAGGCATTGCACGCCACGCGGCTCGCGTTCGAGCACCCGACCAGCGGCAAGGACATCGAGCTCGAGGTTCCACCACCAGGCGATTTCGAGGATCTGCTCAGCGTCATGCGGGAAGACCTGGCCCAATGACGACGCTTATCAAGCCAGACTGGCCAGCACCTTCGAACGTCGTAGCCGGCAGCGCCACACGCAACACCCAGAGCGGCGAATTGCC
Organism: uncultured Woeseiaceae bacterium; assembly: GCA_964557165.1. Classification (GTDB taxonomy): domain Bacteria; phylum Pseudomonadota; class Gammaproteobacteria; order Steroidobacterales; family Woeseiaceae; genus UBA1847. The sequence continues at coordinate 19,666 of CAZKZE010000008.1, read as the reverse complement.
GGAGAAACTGTACTACCTGAACCAGGTGCACGGTGCTGCCGTTGTATCTGCCCACGCCTTGCGCGACGCCGAAGAGCCACTGGATGCGGATGCCGTAACGGGGCAACAGGCTGGCGACGTTTGCGCGGTTCGCACGGCGGATTGCCTGCCCGTGTTGTTTTGCTCGATCGACGGATCTCGCGTGGCGGCGGCCCATGCGGGGTGGCGAGGCCTCGCGGCCGGCGTGCTGGAAAACACGGTTGATGCGATGGGTGTTGCCCCGGATGCGTTATTGGCGTGGTTGGGCCCGGCTGTTTCCCAGCCCAACTTCGAAGTGGGCGAAGAGGTTCGCGAAGCGTTCATGGCGCACGATTCAGAGGCCGGGGCCTGTTTCGAGCCGAACGCACGCGGGCGCTGGCAGGCCGACCTGGATGCCCTGGCGCGGCAGCGCCTTGCAAGCGTCGGCGTGCAGGCCGTATCCGGTGGTGGATGGTGCACTTTCGCCGATTCCGGGCGTTTTTTCTCCTACCGCAGAGCCCGGGACACTGGGCGTATGGTGTCATTCGTGGCCTTGAAATAACGCGCAGGGACTCAATCTAACGGGCATCTTCTGAATTTGAGGCTTCGGCCAACCGAGGTTTGCCATGCGAATTGACAAACTAACCAGTAAATTCCAGCTTGCGCTTGCTGACGCGCAGTCCCTGGCTGTCGGCCAGGATCACCAGTTCATAGAGCCGGCGCACGTCATGGTCGCACTGCTCGACCAGCAGGGCGGCAGCGTGCGCGGCTTACTGACCAAGTCGGGCATGAACGTCAACCTGCTGCGCTCGCAGCTGGGTGTGCTTCTCGACCGCATGCCCAAAGTGGAAGGCTCGGCCGGCGAAGTGCACATCGGCCAGGATCTGTCCCGGCTATTCAATATCACCGATAAGCTCGCCCAGGAACGCGACGACCAGTACATCTCGAGCGAGTTGTTCGTGCTCGCCGCGATGGACGACAAGTCGCCGCTCAAGACCGTGATGGAGCAGGCTGGTGGTGTGCGCGGCGCGATCGAGAAATCGATCGACGACCTGCGCGGTGGAGCACAGGTCAACGACCCGAACGCTGAAGACTCGCGCCAGGCGCTTGAGAAATTCACGATTGATGTCACCGAGCGTGCGGAGCAGGGCAAGCTTGACCCGGTCATCGGTCGCGATGACGAGATTCGCCGGACTATCCAGATTCTGCAGCGCCGCACGAAGAACAACCCGGTGCTTATCGGTGAACCGGGCGTTGGCAAGACCGCGATTATCGAAGGCCTCGCTCAGCGCGTCGTCAACAACGAGGTCCCCGAGGGCATGCGCGGCAAACGCATCCTGTCCCTGGACATGGGTGCCCTGATCGCGGGTGCGAAGTTCCGTGGCGAATTCGAAGAACGCCTCAAAGGCGTCCTGAACGACCTCGCCAAGCAGGAGGGCCAGATCATCCTGTTTATCGACGAGCTGCACACCATGGTCGGCGCAGGTAAGGCCGAAGGCTCCATGGACGCAGGCAACATGTTGAAGCCGGCCCTGGCGCGCGGCGAATTGCATTGCGTTGGCGCGACGACGCTCGACGAGTATCGGCGGTACGTTGAAAAAGACGCCGCCCTGGAACGTCGCTTCCAGAAGGTGCTCATCGAAGAACCGACGGTCGAAGACACGATCGCGATTCTCCGTGGTCTCAAGGAACGCTACGAAGTGCACCACGGCGTAGAGATTACTGACCCGGCGATCGTTGCGGCCGCGACGTTGTCCCACCGCTACATCAGCGATCGGCAGTTACCCGATAAAGCGATCGACCTGATCGACGAATCTGCCTCGCGCATCCGCATCGAGATAGATTCCAAGCCCGAAGAGATGGATAAGCTCGAGCGTCGCATCATCCAGCTCAAGATCGAGCGCGAGGCGCTCAAGAAAGAGTCAGACGATGCGTCAGTCAAGCGTCTTCAGGAATTGGCAGAAAGACTTGAGGCACTCGAGAAGGAATTCTCGGATCTTGAGGAAGTGTGGAAGTCCGAAAAAGCAGCGATGCAGGGCACGGCCCATATCAAGGAAGAACTCGAACGCGCCCGTCTCGAACTCGAGACCGCGCACCGCGCCAATGACCTCGCGCGCATGTCGGAGCTGCAATACGGTCGTATCCCGGAGCTCGAGAAGCAGCTCGAAGATGCGTTGCAGGCCGAGACGACGGAGACGACCTTGCTGCGCAACAACGTGACCGAGGAAGAGGTCGCGGAAGTGGTGTCCAAGTGGACCGGGATTCCCGTCAGCAAGATGCTCGAGGGCGAAAAGGAAAAATTGCTGGAGATGGAATCGGTCGTGCAAAAGCGCGTTGTCGGTCAGGACGAAGCCGTCACGGTCGTCGCGAATGCGATTCGACGTTCACGCGCAGGACTGTCGGACCCACGCCGCCCGATAGGCTCGTTCCTGTTCCTCGGGCCAACGGGTGTCGGCAAGACCGAACTCACCAAGGCGCTGGCCGAATTCCTGTTCGACACGGACGAGGCCATGGTGCGTCTCGACATGTCCGAGTTTATGGAGAAACACTCCGTGGCACGCCTGATCGGCGCGCCTCCGGGTTACGTGGGTTACGATGAAGGTGGTTACCTGACCGAGGCAGTCCGCCGTCGTCCTTATTCCGTGATCCTGCTCGATGAAGTTGAGAAGGCACATCCGGATGTGTTCAATGTGTTGCTCCAGGTGCTCGATGATGGCCGGCTGACAGACGGCCAGGGCCGCACGGTCGATTTCCGCAACACGGTAATCGTCATGACATCGAACCTAGGCTCGAACCTGATCCAGGAAATGGCGGGTGAAGAAAACTACGACACGATGAAGAATGCGATCATGGATGTCGTCGGTACTCACTTCCGGCCCGAGTTCGTGAATCGTATCGATGACCTGGTCGTATTCCACCCGCTGGGCCGCGAGCATATTCGCAAGATCGTCGATATCCAGCTCGGTTATCTGCGCGATCGCCTGGCAGAGCGCGAGATCAGTATCGAACTGTCCGATGCGGCCCGAGACAAGCTGGCCGATGCCGGGTTCGATCCTGTGTACGGTGCGCGACCGCTGAAGCGCGCTATTCAGCAACAGGTCGAAAATCCGCTCGCACAGGAGATTTTGCGCGGCAAGTTCAAGCCCGGCGACGTTATCGAAGTAGCCGTCGACGAGGATCACCTGGATTTTCGCAGCGCCGCTTAGGTTAGAATACGCGGCCAAATCGAGAGAGACTGATGCCGATCTACGGATACGTATGCAAGGGCTGTGAGCATCGCTTCGACGTCCTGCAAAAGATGAGTGACGACACGCTGGTTCACTGTCCGGACTGCGGCGAACCGACATTGCAGAAAGAACTGTCGGCGCCGAAGTTCCGCTTGAAGGGGCAGGGCTGGTACGAGACCGACTTCAAGACGGGCGACAAGCGCAACCTGCACGGTGACAAGACTGACAAGGGCGGAAAATCGAAGGACTCTCCGAAGAAAAGCGAGACGAAGTCGGATTCCAAGGCTGATTCCACCTGATGAGCCCGTTCGTGAAACGACTGCGTCGCTACCTGGTTGCAGGCATCCTGGTCTGGGCGCCAATTGCGGTCACTTTCCTGTTGCTGCGACTTGCCGTCAATGTCATGGACAAGACGCTGGCGGTCATCCCGCAGCAATACAGACCCGAGGAGTTGCTCGGTTTCCACATACCGGGACTCGGTGTCATCCTGACATTCGTCGTCCTGTTCGTCACGGGCATGCTGGCGGCAAACTTCGTCGGCCGCTACGTGGTCGGCGGTTGGGAATCCCTGATGGACCGTATCCCGGTGGTGAGCTCGATCTACTCGGCCGCCAAGAACTTCGCCGAAGTTGTGTTCTCGGACTCGAGCGATTCCTTCAAGAATGTGCTGTTGATCGAGTACCCGCGCAAGGGGCTCTACAGTATCGCGTTCCAGACCTCATCGGTGCTCGGTGAGGTTCAGGGCCGCACCGGCGAAGACGTTGTTTGCTGTTTCGTGCCGACGACGCCAAATCCGACTTCGGGCATCGTGATCATGGTTCCACGCAAAGACATCACGGTGCTGGACATGGACGTGGACGAGGCGCTCAAGATGGTCATCTCGCTGGGCGTTGTCGTTCCTACCTGGCGCAATGAGCGGACCCGCGAACTGCCGTTCGAGGACCCCGAATCGCCCGAGTAGCCAGGTACCTCGGGCCCGCGGAATAGCTTGCGATACAGCCCCCCAAGCCGTACCATTCCGCCTCCTTTTTTCAGGGTTTTTCTTAGGCATCACGATGCGTACTCACTATTGCGGAGAGGTCGACGAATCTCTCGTTGGCCAGGAAATCGAGGTTTGCGGCTGGGTTCACCGGCGGCGCGACCACGGCGGCGTAATCTTCATCGATCTCAGGGATCGAGAAGGCCTGCTGCAGGTCGTTTTCGATCCCGATCGTCCCGAGATTTTTGCCGAGGCCGAGCGCATTCGTTCCGAGTACGTTCTCAAGGTGAAAGGCCTCGTTCGGCCGCGGCCCGAGGGTACCGTCAATCCGAACATGCGTACCGGGCAGGTCGAAGTTCTCGCGTATGAACTCGAGACGCTGAACAAAGCCGAGACGCCGCCGTTCCATCATGATGAGCAGGCCAACGAGGACGTTCGCCTCAAGTACCGATATCTCGACCTGCGCCGTGAAAACATGCTCAGCAACCTGATGCTGCGCCACAGGGTAACGGGCGCAATGCGAGATTTCCTCGATAACAACGGTTTCGTGGATGTCGAAACGCCGATGCTGACCCGTGCGACGCCGGAAGGCGCGCGCGACTACATCGTGCCGAGCCGCACCAACCCGGGCAAGTTCTTCGCGCTGCCGCAGTCACCGCAGATCTTCAAGCAGCTCCTGATGATGTCGGGCCTCGACCGCTACTACCAGATCGTCCGCTGTTTCCGCGACGAAGACCTGCGTGCCGATCGCCAGCCCGAATTCACCCAGCTCGATGTAGAAATGAGTTTCGTCGATGAGGCAGCGGTCACGAACACGATGGAAGAACTCATGCGTTTCGTCTTCAAGGATACGCTGGATGTTGAGTTGCCGAACCCGTTCCCGAGGATGAGCTACGCCGAGGCGATGAAGCGCTTCGGTTCGGACAAACCGGATCTTCGCATTGACCTCGAACTGGTCGAAGTGGCCGACCTGATGGCGGGCGTGGACTTCAAGGTGTTTGCGGGACCCGCAGCAGACCCGGAAGGCCGCGTTGCCGCGCTGTGTGTTCCAGGTGGCGCCGAGATGAGTCGCAAGATTATCGACGACTACACCAAGTACGTTTCGCGTTACGGCGCACGCGGTCTCGCCTACATCAAGGTCAACGACATCGATGCGGGCGCCGAGGGCCTGCAGTCGCCGATTCTCAAGTTCCTGCCGGACGAGACCGTGCAGGGCATTCTCGAGCGCACAGAGGCCAAGTCGGGTGACCTGATCTTCTTTGGTGCGGACAAGGCTCGCGTGGTCAACGATGCGCTCGGAGCGTTGCGTTGCCGGGTCGGCGAAGACCGTGGCCTCGTGGCCGACGGTTGGGCGCCATTGTGGGTCGTCGATTTCCCGATGTTCGAGAAGGACGCAAGCGGCAAACGCTGGACGTCGCTGCACCATCCGTTCACGGCCCCGTCGATCGACGATGCCGACGCGCTCAGGGCCGATCCGGGCCAGGCGCTGTCACGCGCCTACGACATGGTGCTGAACGGTTCGGAGATTGGTGGCGGATCGATTCGTATCCACGACCAGGACATGCAGGCGGCTGTATTCGAGTTGCTCGACATCAGTGACGAGGAAGCAGAAGAGAAGTTCGGTTTTCTGCTGACTGCCCTGCAGTACGGTTGTCCGCCGCATGGCGGCGTGGCCTTCGGGCTGGACCGAATCGTCATGCTCATGGCTGGCGCCGAAAGCATTCGTGACGTGATCGCTTTTCCGAAAACCCAGACGGCGAGCTGCCTGCTCACCAACGCTCCGGGCGAGGTGTCAGGCGAGCAGCTCAAGGAAACCGGGATTCGCGTTCGGGCACCCCGCGCCGAATAGGAAAGAGGTCTATACTCTCCCCAAAGGAGAGTATCTTGGGAAAACTCTCAGGGTTCATCGCTGAAGCGCGCCGTCGCCGAGTCTTCCGCACTGGCGGACTGTATATCGTCGGTGCCTGGGTACTCTTGCAGGTCGCGGACCTTGCGCTCGAATCCGCAGGTCTGCCCGATGCGCTGCTTCGCTTCTTCTGGATTGCCGCGTTTGCCGGGTTCCCGGTTGCACTGATCTTTGGTTGGTTTTTCGACGTCACAGCGGAAGGAATTCGCCGGACACTGCCCTCCGAGGGTGCGCCGGCAGAAGACTTGCGCATGCGCGTACCCGACTACGTGATTGTCGGTGCATTGGCCATCGTGGTCGCCGTGTTTGCTGCTGGACTCTTCGATCGTGCGCGGCAGGCCGACGAGCTGCTCGGACCTTATGATCCGAACGGGATTGCGGTGTTGCCTCTCGAAAACCTGTCAGGCGACGAGGACCAGGAATACTTCTCGGCAGGCATGCACGATGCACTAATAACCAACCTCTCGAAGATCAGCGCGCTGCGAGTAGTATCGCGAACGTCGACAACCCGGCTCGACCGGTCGATGGCGATGCCCGAGATCGGCAAGTCGCTCGGCGTCCGGAATATCATCGAAGGATCGGTGACCAGGGAAGGGGGCCGTGTGCGAGTCCTGATTCAACTTGTCGATGCCGCGAACGACGTGCAGATCTGGGCGGCGAACTACGAGCGCGAATTCACCAGTATGCTCACGCTGCAAGGCGAGATGGCCAAGTCAATCGCGCGCGCCGTGAACGTGCGACTGACGGACGAAGAGGAGAACAGGCTTGCGGTTGCCGAGTCCGTTGATCCGGAAATCTATGACCGGTATCTGCGCGGCATGTACCTGCTCAACCAGTCTGATAATCGAGTTCGCCGACGGGGTATCAATATTCTCGAGGCGATCGAGGACGAAGGTAAGGCGGATGCCCGGGTCTATGCTGCCTTGGCATATGGGTACGCAGTGCTTGGTCACAGCCCGTATCCGGAAGGAATGTACCCGGCATCCAGACTCGCCGCAGAGCGCGCACTGGGGCTGGATGATTCAATCGCCGAGGTGTATCTCGCGCTCGGCATGCATGAGATGTATTACGAGTGGGATTACGACGCGGCCGAAGCGTATCTGCAGCGTGCGCTGGAGCTGAATAAAAATCTAACCGGCGCTGTTTATCATTACGCGTGGCTAATGGAACTCCGGCAGCTACCCGAGCAGGCATTGCTGTTAGGTGATCGGACGGTCGAATTGGACCCGCTGAGCTCATTCATGCATGGGGATTTGGCCTGGCAGTATCTCAACGACGGCCAGCTTGACGAAGCGATACGTATTGCAGAGATAGCCATTGAGCTCAATCCGAGAAATGCGAACGCCATACGCGTAAAAGCCAAGAGCATTGCGCTGCAAGGCGATTTCGAAACAGCGTTGGCCGTTCTCGAGCCGATGAGCCGGCATCCACTCTGGGGCTCCGAGGTTGCCGTTGTGCTGGCGATGGCCGGGCGTGAAGAAGAGGCGCGCGAATATCTTGATGGCGTCGAGAAGGTGCCGCGCAACGTATTCGTACTTGGGCGCCTTTACGCGGCGCTCGGTGACACCGATGAAGTATTCCATTGGATGGCGGTTGCCAAAGAGGCGAAGTTGCCCTGGTATCCGTGGTTCATAACGGGAGTGAAGCCCATGGACACCGCGCGGAACGATCCCCGCATGGACGAACTCGCGGCCGAACTGAACCTCACCGAAGCCCTCGCACGAGCCAGGGCGCTGGGGCGCTAGCAAAAAAGGGTGTCAGTCACCTTATTTCCAGTCTAAGGGTGCCAGTCACCTTAGACTGGAAATAAGGTGACTGACACCCTATTACTGGAGGTCGCTGGGCAGCATGGGTGATGACAGTAACGCCTCGAAGCGTGCCCAGCGTTCGTCAGCATCCGCATTGCCGCGCTCGATGTAGTCAGCAACCATCGCTTCGCCGTGGTTATAGTTGATGACGTAACTGCGATAGGTGTCGATAAAGCGGATGCGCTGCAGAGACTTGTCGGCGGGCGTCAACGCGTACGTCTGGAGCCATTCGGCCGCTTCGTCGCGCGTCATATCCCCGTTCAGGTAACCGCGAGCCGCCTCATTGCCTGCAAAATTGAGCTTGCCGAGGAGCGCCCCAACTTCGTAATAGAGATCAGCATCGTCGACATTCAGTCCGGCCAGCGGAAATAGTACTTCCTTCTCGAAGTCTGAGCGTTCCTGTCCCGGAAATGCCAGGTCGATGCCGTAGTTGCCGCTACCCTCGGCGATCAGCGATTGCGGGCTGAACAGCGGATACAGCGAGTACTCGATCCAGCCCTCGTCTTCGACCAGGTTCTTCTCGAGCAATGCGTTAAACGTGTGATGCCCCGGGTAACCCTCGTGACAGCCGAGATCCACGGCGCGCGATATATAGATTGGGAAGTCGGTATTTACCTGGATCAGGCTGACCGAATTTCCCTGGTACCAATTGTAGCCCGACCAGGGCTTGTCGTTAACGTACTCGATCGTGAAGGATTCCCCTTCGGGCAGATCGATGTGCTCCAGGGTCCGCTTGCGGCATTCGGCCATCGCGGCCTCGAACACGACCGGCAATTTGTCGAGCGGAATGGCGAACTGGTTATTGAAGGACTCAAAGCGCTCAGCGAGCGCTTCGTCGCCGGGGAGCAATTCATCCAGTTCCTCGATGATCGCTGCGAAATGACTGGCGTCATAATGCGGCGCGGTCGATCCGAACAGCGCCATCGACTCGTCATCAAAGCTTGGAAATTCGCCCATGTCGATGGCGATGCGCGTGTCCAGCGCACGCAGCCGGGCTATGAGACCGGTGATTCGCATCGCGAGCCTCTTGTCGTCGCCGGCATCGATTGACGCCAACCTCGCCGACAGGTCTTTTGAGGCTTTGAGGATCTGGTCGAGGCTCAATGCGGTGGTTTCCGCCGCTGTCTTCAATTCCTCGGGCCCGAAGTAGGCATCCACATGGCCGCCATCATGCAGTCCCATCGATAGTTCGAGAAAAAGGTACTCCTGTGCATAATCGTCCACGTCTTTTGGAGACGGTCCGCAAGCCGTGATTGCCAGGGCAGCAACAAGAACAAGGATTGGTCTAGTCATTGAGTTTCTTCAGTCGATACAAAGCGTCCAGCGCTTCGCGGGGTGTCATGGAATCGGGATCGAGCTCATCAACCGCGTCGCGAACGGGATCCTCTTCATCGGGTTCAGCAACGGCGAAATCGAAGCCTTGCTGCAGCGCACCTTCCGCGCGACTTTGCTGCTCCTCGAGCTCATGGAGGTAGGCTCGCGCGCGGCGAATCACGCCACCCGGAACGCCGGCCAGCGATGCCACCTGCAGGCCGTAGCTTTGGTTTGCAGGCCCCGGTTTTACCGAGTGCAGGAAGACGAGCTGGCCCTCGTGCTCGGTGGCATCGAGGTGGACGTTGCCACATCCGGGTAACTCCTGCGCAAGCGCGGTGAGCTCGAAGTAATGGGTCGCAAACAACGTAAATGCCTTCGCCTTTTCACCCATATGATGGGCCGCTGCCCACGCAAGTGAGAGGCCGTCAAAGGTACTCGTGCCGCGGCCGATTTCATCCATGAGCACGAGGCTCTGCTCCGTTGCGTTGTTCAGGATTGTCGCTGTTTCCGTCATCTCGACCATGAACGTCGAACGCCCGCCGGCAAGGTCATCGGATGCACCTATGCGTGTGAAAATGCGATCGATCGGGCCGATGCGCAGTCTGTCAGCGGGAACAAAGCTGCCTATGTTCGCAAGTATCACGATCAGCGCCGTCTGTCGCATGTACGTCGACTTACCGCCCATGTTTGGGCCTGTGATTACCAGCAGGCGCGTTTCGTCATCGAGTGACAAATCATTCGCGATAAACGGTGTATCGATGACCTGCTCAACAACGAGATGGCGACCGCCCTCGATCTCGATACAGGGGGTGTCGATGATTTCCGGTTGGGACAGCCCTAGCGCTTGCGCGCGCTCGGCGAAACAAGCGAGTACATCGAGTTCGGCCAAGCCCGCCGCCGACAGCTGCAGTTCGCCAAGAATGAGATGTAACTGGTCGAGCAGCTGCTCGTACAGAAATTTCTCGCGACTCAGGGCGCGTTCGCGGGCGCCGAGTACCTTGTCCTCGAACTCCTTGAGTTCAGGCGTGATGTAGCGCTCGGCCGACTTCAGCGTTTGCCGGCGAACGTACTCGACAGGCGCCTTGTGCGCCTGCACTTTGCTGATCTCGATGTAGTAGCCGTGAACACGGTTGTAGCCCAGCTTCAGCGTCGAGATGCCCGTTCGCTCTCGCTCGCGCAGCTCGAGATCGACGAGGTATTGGTCGGCGTTCTCGGCGATCGCACACAAATCATCCAGTTCCTCGTCGTAGCCAGGTGCGATGACGCCGCCGTCGCGGATCAGCATCGGTGGACTATCGACGATCGCCTTGTCGAGCAGGCGATACGTTTCCCTGTGTTCGCCGACCTGGCCGGCCAGATCGGCAGCCAGCGGCGACTCGATGCTTGCGAGGCCTTGTTGCAGTTCTGGCAGGCGCGAGAGCGCCTCACACAGTTGCCGCAAGTCGCGTGGACGGGCGGAACGCAAGGCTACGCGCGCGAGGATGCGTTCAACATCGCCGATGCCGTTGAGCTGCGCCTGGAGCGGCTCGACCTGGCCGCTCGTGATCAAGGCGTCGAGCGCCTGGTAGCGCGCCTGCAGAACAGCCGTATCGCGCAGCGGTCTCTGGATCCAGCGGCGCAACAGGCGGCTGCCCATCGCCGTCTTGCAGCGGTCCATGACGCCGGCGAGCGTGTGTTGGTGGTGGCCGCTCAGAGATTCCTCGAGTTCGAGATTGCGGCGCGTCGGACCATCCATGATCACGGCATCATCGCGCAGCTCGGCCCCTATCGATTGCAGGTGCGGCAACGAGGCCTTTTGTGTGTCATTGACGTACTGCAGCAGCGCGCCGGCGGCGGCAGTACCGCAGGGAAACGCTTCGCAACCAAAGCCCGACAGGTCACGCGTGCCGAACTGGTTGCAGAGTAGTCGCGTCGCGCTATCGAGTTCAAAATGCCAGGGCGGCCGGCGAGTGACGCGGATGTCCTCACCGAAGACACCGTCGAGCGGATTATCCTCATCGACGATGAGCTCTGCCGGTCGCAAACGCTCTATCTCACCCTGTACAGCCTCGATGTCGGGCGCTTCCGTCAGGCGAAATCGTCCAGCCGAGAGGTCGAGCCACGCGATACCAAAGATTTCACCTTGCGCAAAGACTGATGCGACGACGTTGTCCCGCTCGGCGGACAACAGTGCCTCGTCGGTGAGTGTGCCGGGCGTAACCACGCGCATAACTTTGCGCTCTACCGGGCCCTTGCTGGTCGCGGGGTCGCCGATCTGTTCACAGATTGCGACAGACTCACCCTTGCGCACGAGTTTTGCCAGGTAGCCCTCCGCGGCATGGTAGGGGACGCCCGCCATCGGTATCGGGTTGCCTCCGGATTTGCCGCGGGCAGTCAGCGTGATGTCGAGCAATGAGGCCGCGCGCTTGGCGTCGTCGTAGAAGAGCTCGTAGAAATCGCCCATCCGGTAGAACACGAGCATGTCCGGGTACTCCGCCTTGATAGCGAGGTACTGGCGCATCATCGGTGTGTGGACGGCGGAAACTTCGGCTTTCATGAATTCGGGGTCAGTTTCTTATCTTTGCATCGCCGTCAGTTTACTTATTCGACGAGCAGATTGGTAAACTGATCCTGCTCTCGCGGAAGAGATAAGAAACTGACCCCGAATTCATGAAAATACTGCATGTAGAAACCGGGCGCCATTTTTTGGGTGGCCCGCAGCAGGTTATCTACCTGATCAACGCGTTACGCGAGCGGGGTCACGAGAATATCCTCGTCTGCCCGCCGGATTCCGGGATCGATACCGCGGCCCGTGAGGCGGGCATTCGCGTGCAGAACCTGTTCTGCGCAGGCGACCTGGATCTGCCCTTTGCCTATCGTTTATCCCAGTATCTGAAAGACCAGGCACCTGACATCGTTCATTGCCACAGCCGCCGCGGCGCGGACCTGCTGGGCGGGCTGGCGGCCAGCTTTGCCGACGTGCCTGCCATCGTATCCAGGCGCGTGGACAACACGGAGATGCGCATCATGGCGGAGCTCCGGTATCGGCCGTTCCGTAAGGTTGTCGCCATATCCGAAGCGATCGCGGAGGTTCTGCGGCAGCACGACATAGACGAGGATCGAATCGTTGTTATTCGCAGTGCGGTGGATGCAGACGCGTTTGCCGGACAGCCCGATTGCGACGCGTTCCGGCAAGAATTCGGTATCGATAAAGGCGTCTTCACAATGGCCGCGGCCGGCCAGTTGATTCCCCGGAAAGGGCATCGTTTCCTGCTGCAGGCGGTCAGTGAGCTGCTGCTGACGCATCCGCCGTTTCGCCTGGTTATTTTCGGCGAGGGGTTTCTGCACAGCCAATTGCGGGCGCAGGTGGTGTGGCTGGGTCTTGGGGACGTCGTGCAGTTCGCCGGCTACCGGGACGATCTCGATACGTTTATCGGCTGTTTTGATCTATTCGTACATCCTGCCTCGGCAGAGGGGCTTGGCGTCGCCGCTCTTAAAGCCGCTGCGGCCGGAGTTCCCGTGGTGGCCTGCGATGCCGGCGGCATGAGCGAGTCGCTGCGGCATGGCGAAACAGGCTTGCTGGTCCTGCCCGAGGACGCCGACGCACTTCACGATGCGATCGGCACCTTGATGGACGACGACGAAACCCGGGCAGCGATGGGTTCTGCGGGTCGCGAACGGATGCAAAATGAGTTCTCGATCGATACGATGGCGGACAAGCATGTTGAACTGTATGAGTCGGTGCTGCTCGACGAGGGGGATAAATGAATAAACACGTTTCGCGTCGCAATGTCCTGCAATCGGGTATCGCTGCGACCTTCATATCTTCGCTGCCACCGCTGGCATTCGCGGACGAGGCTGACTACAAACCCGCCGTACCGGGTCGCCCGGTGCCCTCGAAGAGTGCGTTTGGCAAGACGAGCACGGCCGAGCAGGTGACGGCAGGCATGGACCTGTCCGGCATGACCGCGCTCGTGACAGGGTGTAACTCGGGGCTGGGCCTGGAGACCATGCGCGTACTCGCGCTGCGTGGTGCGCATGTCATCGGCGCGGCACGCACTCTGGGCAAAGCCGAGGAAGCTTGCGCGAGTGTCGAGGGCCAGACGACGCCACTCGTCGTTGAGCTAACCGACTGGCAGGGCATCGTCGCTGCGGGCAACCAGGTCGCCGACATGGATATCCCGATCGACATGCTGATCCTCAATGCCGGCATCATGGCGCTGCCGGAACTGCACGAGGCGCACGGTTTGGAGCTGCAGTTCGCGGTGAATCATATCGGGCACTTCCTTCTCGAGAATTGCTTGCATGACCAGGTGGTCGCCGCGAAGGCAGGGCGCGTCGTCGTCGTGAGCAGCGGGGCGCACCGCTGGGCGCCGGAGGAGGGGATTCAGTTCGACAATCTGTCCGGCGAAAAGGGCTACGATCCCTGGCAGGCGTATGGTCAGTCCAAGGTTGCCAATGGCCTGTTCTCGAGGGAATTAGCGCGGCGCCTGGCCGATACAAACGCAACCTCCAATTCGTTGCACCCGGGTGTCATCCCGACCAATCTCTCGCGCTACCAGCCGGAGCGCGAATACGACATGAGCAATCCCATGTTCAAGACGATTCCCGAGGGGACGGCAACGCAGTGTTATGTGGCGACAAGCCCGGATATTGCCGGTGTCACCGGTTACTACTTCGACGATTGCAACCCGGCCGTACCGAGCGAGCAAATGCAGGATGACGAGATGGCGGCGAAGCTCTGGTCGGTTTCCGAAGAACTCGTAGGGGACTACCTGTAGTTCATGGCCGACTACGAATCACTGCAAAAACTCGCCGAGGCCGTCGTCAAGGACCTGGCCGGATCCGGGAAAGCCGTGTCGACCGCGGAATCCTGCACAGGTGGCTGGATAGCGAAGAGCCTTACCGATATCCCGGGCAGTTCAGGCGTCTTTGCTTACGGCGTGGTGAGTTATTCGAACGGCGCCAAGGAGTCTCTGCTCGGCGTGCAGAACCAGATACTTGAGGAGCATGGCGCGGTCAGCGAGCCGGTTGTCGAGGAAATGGCGAAGGGCGTGCTCGGTCTGAGCGGCGCCGACATCGCCGTCGCAGTCAGCGGCATCGCGGGCCCGGATGGTGGCAGCGACGAGAAGCCGGTCGGCACGGTCTGGTTCGCCTGGGCGGTTCGGGACGGCGCAAACTCGCTCGTCGATACCAGTTGCGAGTTGTTCTCCGGCGACCGCGATCTCGTGCGGGAGCTCACCGTGGCGCATGCGCTGCAGGGCGTCCTGGAACGCATCGAATCGTGAATACCCGCCGGCTGTTCTTCGCGCTGTGGCCGGACACCCGTCAGCGTGACCGCCTGCGCGATGTCATTAACTCCGTTGCAAAGACTGTCGAGGGAAAGTCCATCGATCGCAGGGACTGGCATGTCACCCTGGCGTTCATCGGCGAATTTCCGGAAAATCGGGTGCCTTACCTGCTTGAGCGCGCGGCACAGATACACGTTCAGCCATTCCGGCTGATCTTTGACCGACTCGAGTTCTGGCCCCGGCCGAAAGTCGCCAGCCTCTGTGCGGCGACCGTCGCGCCGGAGTTGCAGGCGCTCGTGGACTCCCTGAATTCTGTGTTGCTCGATCTTGGTCTCCAGCCCGAGGACCGCACGTATCGGCCGCACATCACGGTCGCGCGCAATGCCCGGGCGTTCACGACGGAGCGTCTTGCGCAACGGAGCATCACCGAGTGGTCGAGCTTCAAGCTCGTCGAGTCGGTCTCGGGGCCGGGCGGAGTCCACTACGTGCCGCTTAAACAGTAGCTTAGAGTCTCTTTCGAGAATCTGCACAAATCGCCCACAAATGGGCTTCCTGAAACCTACTATTGACGCGGCCTTCGTGAAATAATACTGTGCAAATCCACAGTATCTTTGAAACCGCCTCCCGGCGCCCAGAAACGACCAAATAATGGACGAGAAATAATGGACGAGAATCGGAAAAAAGCACTTGCACAGGCGTTAGGCCAAATTGAAAAGCAGTTCGGTAAGGGCTCCGTCATGCGCATGGGCGACGGCGGCGCCGCCCGGGATATCGAGGCTATTTCAACCGGCTCGATCGGGCTCGACGTAGCACTGGGTATCGGTGGCCTACCGAGAGGACGAGTCGTCGAGATCTACGGCCCCGAGTCATCCGGTAAGACCACACTGACATTGCAGGTTATCGCCGAAGCGCAAAAACTCGGCGGCACAGCCGCTTTCGTCGATGCCGAGCATGCACTCGACCCGAACTATGCAGAAAAACTCGGTGTAGACGTCGACGAACTCCTTGTCTCGCAGCCAGACACCGGTGAGCAGGCACTCGAAATTACCGACATGCTCGTGCGCTCGGGCGCTGTCGACATTGTCGTTGTCGACTCAGTTGCAGCGCTTACGCCAAAGGCCGAGATCGAAGGCGAGATGGGTGATTCACACATGGGCCTGCAGGCCCGGCTGATGTCGCAGGCGCTGCGCAAGCTGACCGGTAACATCAAGCGGTCGAACACGATGGTCGTTTTCATCAACCAGATTCGTATGAAGATTGGTGTGATGTTTGGTAGTCCAGAAACGACGACCGGTGGCAATGCGCTCAAGTTCTACTCATCGGTTCGTCTCGATATTCGCCGTATCGGCGCCATCAAGAAGGGCGACGAGGTCATCGGCAACCAGACGCGCGTTAAGGTCGTCAAGAACAAAGTGTCACCGCCATTCAA
Source organism: uncultured Woeseiaceae bacterium (assembly GCA_964557165.1). GTDB lineage: Bacteria > Pseudomonadota > Gammaproteobacteria > Steroidobacterales > Woeseiaceae > UBA1847. The sequence continues at coordinate 3,736 of CAZKZE010000008.1, read as the reverse complement.
ACAGGCTGAATTCGAGATTCTCTACGGGCAGGGAATATCCCGCTTGGGTGAGGTCATCGACCTTGGCGTCCAGCACGGCATCGTCGACAAGGCCGGTTCCTGGTACAGCTACGGCGACGATCGCATCGGCCAGGGCAAGGAAAATGTCCGCGAGTTCCTGAAGGACCATCCGGAGATGGCCGAAGAGATCGAAGGCAAGATTCGCGCGACGTTGATGCCGAAGAAAGCCGACGTCATCGACATCGCTGCCGCCGACGACGAAGAGGCGAAAGAGGCGTAACGGGACCCTGTAGGAGCGCGCCCCGGCGCGCGACTCCCGCTATCGCCCGCAAGCATTGTCCCCGAATGGGGAGCGGCTCCAACATGAGTTCACTGCATGAAGAAATAAACGATCTTCTCTCCGACGAGGGGGAAGATCGTTTTTCGTCTCCGCTCGAGGCTCGCAAGAAGGCGATGGATTTTCTTGCTCGCCGCGAATACGGGCAGACGGAGCTCGTACGCAAGCTGGCGGACAAAGGCTATGACCGCGATGTCGCGGCGGGTGCCGTCACGCAACTCACTGCTGAAAGCCTGCAAAGCGACGAGCGCTTCTCAGAGAGCTTCGTGCAATCCCGTATCAACCAGGGCAAGGGCCCGGTCCGGATCCGCGTGGACCTCGGGCAAAAGGGCATCAGCGACTCGGTCATAGAGATCGCGCTCGAGGAGGCCGATCCGGATTGGTGGGCACTGGCCAGGGAACAACGCGTCAAGAAATTCGGCCCGGACCTACCGCCGGATTTCAAGGAGAAGGCACGCCAGATGCGCTTCCTCCAGTACCGCGGTTTCGAGCAAGACCATATTCAATCGGCGTTTTAACCGCTACCATACGCCCGATGAAAACCATGACGAGCAACGAGCTCCGCAAGGCGTTCCTGGACTTCTTTAGCAAGCACGGCCACGAAGTCGTCGCGAGCTCCCCGCTCGTGCC